>DATHNR010000244.1:0-9442 GCA_035485835.1 Puia sp. | reverse complement strand
ATGCAAAAACACTGAATGCGCACTGGAACCTGGAAGGACCGGATTTTCATTCTGTCCATTTGTATTTTGAAGAATTATATGAACAATCTGAAGAATTCTCGGATTCAGTTGCTGAACGTATCCGCCAGCTCGGCCATTATGCTCCTGCTTCATTAAAAAATTTTCTCGCTCTCACTCACCTCACAGAAGAAATGACCGGAGGCACCAGCAGTCAGAATCTGATTAAAAATCTTCTGGCTGATCATGAAACGATCATTGAATTCATTCGTGGAAATATCAAAGAATTTGATGAAGCACATAAAGATGCAGGAACCGCTGATTTTGTCACAGGCCTCATGGAAAAACATGAAAAAACCGCCTGGATGCTTCGCGCTCATTTGAAGTAGGACTTGAACTCATATTAATGTGGCGAATACGGAAATGTAGAAAATGAAAAATGTGGAAATTAAATTATTAATGATAATGGGGAAATGTGAGATTTAACTCTTGACACAGTTTATTTTACATGCTCTTTAGCTTTGCTTTTCGGGGTGCAGAAGGTCATACAAATAATTCCCATTTCATTACATTATCATTAATAATTTAATTTCCACATTTTTCATTTTCTACATTTCCGTATTCGCCACATTAATATTAGCCGTCAAGCTTGGGCTTTTGGTTTAAAAACGCTCCCCCTTTTTTAATTTTCTACCAGATAAATAGACTATTTCCTGGATTCTATCCCCCTCGCGACGGCATTTTGAGCCGATTCCTTTATTCATTCCGGTTAGTTTCTAATTTTAATGAACGTTCAATTCGATGATTGATGAGCACAAATCCAAATAATAGCCAGTACCGGAGAATTATAATCCGTCGTGCCAATGAATATGTGTTGTTCAAAACGGATGATATAGCTTATTTTTTCCTGGAGAATAAAACCTGTTTTATGGTCGACCGCATTCAGGGAATTAAGTATTTAATACCTAAAACCTTGAGGGAGCTTTCGATTTCCCTCGATCCGGCAGATTTTTACAGGATAAACAAAAAATACCTGGTCCACATAGAATCCCTTCGAAAGTTTAAATTATGTGTAGCGGGCAGAATTGAAGTAGAACTTTATCCTGCACCAAAGGAAAAGGTTTTTATCAATCAGGTCAGAATGCAGGATTTCAAAAAATGGGTTACGAGAGGCAGCAATGAACAGGAAACACCTTTATTCGAAGATATCTTGGAGTCCCAATCCGGGTACTCTGACTACTAGTTTTATTTTCTCATGTGACCGCGGGTGGTTTCCACCACCTGCTTTTTTTTTAAATAAGTTTATTTTCTTTAGCAGTACGAATGGCATCCGCTTTGGAATGAACGTTTAATTTCGCATAGATGTTTTTAATGTGACTTTTGACTGTTTCATTATCTATAAATAATTCGTCTGCGATTACCCGCCGGTTTTTCCCTTTTGCAATTTCTTCCAGGATCTGTGTTTCCCTTCTTGACAATGGTGAATGGGAATTTCTCTGAAAGGAACGAATGACCAGCTGAGCCACATTCGCACTCATGGAAGCGCCTCCCTGCATGATTTCCCTGATAGATTCCATGATTTTTACAGCAGAACTATTTTTAGTCAGATACCCGGAAGCACCGTTGGCCAATGCCCTGAAAATGATCTCTTCCGTATCATGAACCGTACATATTAATATGAGTACCTGGGGTAATATGGCTTTTATTTTAGGAATGGCTTCTATACCGGATATCCCGGGTAAACCCACATCCAGCATCACCAGGTCGGGATTATCTTCATTGAGTTTTTTAATTGCCTGTTCAGCCGTTGAATAGGTATTAATAACCTGATATCCCTGTTTTTCACCAATTAAAAAACGATAGCCTTCACGGATGACTTTATCATCTTCAACAATAACTATTCTGACACTTTGTTCATCCATGATTTTTTAATATTTTATAAATTTCCATGATTTCCGGGAGAAGAAACTCACCCATTATGGGGGATTTATACCGAACAATCAAGGTTCTAAAGTTACTTTATCTTTAAGATTATGGAGCTTGCAGCACAATAGAATAAAATGATGACTGATTCTGTGTCCGGACATAAATTTATTCCAGTCTTAAAATGGGCATTTATTGCCTGTTTGTTTATCCCTTCGTTCTCGCAGGCTCAAAAATTTCATTTTCAGAATTATAATGTGCAACAGGGCCTGATCCAATCCCAGGTAAGCGCTATCACGCAGGATCATTATGATAACCTTTGGTTCTGCACCCTGGGTGGAATTTCCAGGTTTGATGGGAAAGTCTTTACAAATTATAGCGAAACAGAAGGCCTGATAAGTAATTACGCAAATACAATCATGGCTGATCATGATTCGAATATCTGGATAGGAACCGGATATGGTATTTCGAAATTTAATGGAGCAACATTCAAAAATTTCCAGTTTACTGATTCGATGGAAGGAAATACAGTCCGCTCCATTCAGGAAGATGCGTTGCAAAGAATCTGGGTATTGGCAGGCGGTAAATTATATCAGATGGTCCAGGGTGAAATACCTACACGCTTTCCTGTTACTGCCTTGAATGAAAGGCTTACAGCGATACAGGTGGACAAGCAGGGATTATTATGGGCCATCGTTTTAAATAAAGGGATTTTCAAATTGGAAAGTGAAGGCTGGAAATTGATTATCCCCCTGACTGAATTCGATGATAACGGAGTTTTTCTAAAAATTGTGTTTGCTCCAAATGATTCGGGCAGGCTTTTCTTATTATCATATAAAGAGATATTTTCCGTGGATAAGGGTGTAATCAGCTCTTTGATCAAAGCAGATAAACAGGAGAAGTTCACAAATTTATACCAGGATAAAACAGATAACCTTTGGATAACCTCATCACGGGGCCTGTTTCAATATTCCGATTCAGGGCTGGTGCCTTTTAATAACTCGAACGGTTATGCTGGTAGCAATACCATGGTCATTTTTCAGGATCGGGAGAATAATCTATGGTTTGGAACAAATGGCACCGGTGTTTTCAGATATTCCTATCAACAGTTTCTGATATTCGATCAATTTACTGCTGAACGAAATCTGAATGTAATGCCGATGCTCGAAAATGATAACAAGGTTTTTATTGGAACGGAAGGAGCGGGATTGTTTGAATATGATGGTAAAAATATCAATCCTGTAAAAGGCCTCTCTGGTGAATCAGGCGATCAGAATATTATAGGATTGTATAAGGCGGAAGATAAAGGAATTTATGTTCTTGCCAGCAGCGGTTTATTTGTAAAATATTATAACGGTAAGTCGACAAAAATAAATTTAGGCGCTATAAAAGGATGTATTTATGCAGTGGTTCCCGATGGCAGAGGAGGATTCTGGGTTAATTCCTGCTGGGGTTTTTTCAATGTTTCATCTCTAGGAATAACCACTCAGGTATTGGAATCATACTCAGTCAGGAGTTTAATGGTTTCAAAAGATACATTACTGGTTACGACCGATAAAGGACTTTACCTGATAGGAAATGATTTTAAATACAGGAAATTGAATGATTCCCTGCTGAACAGGGCAAATTATATGGCGCTCGCTTCACTGGGTAAATATTACCTGCTGGCTACTTCCAACAAAGGATTCATTCTTTACAACAGTCAGACGGGAAAATTCAGGCAGATCACAACAAAAGACGGATTGAATTCCGATTTTATATATAGTGAAGTTACAGATCATAAAAACCAGATATGGCTGGGTACTGGAAGAGGAGTAAATAAAATTGTTTTCGATACTACTACCGAGGCTCTGCAAATATCAAGCCTTTCCATTCAGGGTGATATCTCCTCAGCAGAATGTAACCAGGGCGCCGCTATTTACGACAGTGAAAATAATTTATGGTTCGGAACGGTTTCCGGAGTCTTTAAATTCTTTCCCGATTCAGGGAAAAGACACAATTATTTACCGCCTGTTGTACTGCAACAGGTACAGGTGTTTTCAAAAGATATTTCACCGGACAGATTCGATGGCCTGGTAAATAACTGGTATGCAATTCCAAAAAACCTTACGCTTGAACACGATGAAAATCACCTGACTTTTTCATTCAGGTGTCCGAGTTATCTGCATGGTGAATCCATTCAATATCAATATCAGCTGGAGGGGATGGAAAAAATTTATTCGGCGCTTTCGCCGAATCATTTTGTAGTTTATCCCGCCTTGCCTCCGGGCCATTATACTTTCAGAGCCAGGGCATTTTTAGAAGGTGTCGGATTTTCGAAGAACAATGTTGAATTCAATTTTGATATCAAAGCCGCTTTTTATCAGACCATTTATTTTAAAATCCTGTTGATCATCCTGGTGATGGGTATCATTTTATGGATACAATGGTTCCGAATGAGGATGAGAGTAAAACAGATGAATCATATTGAAGAAATAAAGCGCGAAGAAAATATTAAGGTCAGACAAACCGCTTCGGAAGATTTTCACGATGAAGTGGGAAACAGCCTGACAAGAATTCAGGTTTTAACAGATGTGCTTCATACCAAACTTGGAGGCGGCCATGAAGAAGAGAAAAGAATCATCGGTCAGATAAAAGATAATGTGAGTGGTTTATATCAGGGCACACGGGATATTCTCTGGGCTTTAAATCCTGAAAGTGATATAGTAAAAGAAATAGGTCACAGGCTTGAAAGTTCAGGCATCGACCTTTTCCAGGATACGGGTATTTGCTTTACGTATGAAAATTTACTCGGTGCGTCAGATGAACTAAAACTTCCCGGAAATTATAACAGGAATATCATGATGATTTTTAAAGAAGCCATGAGTAATTCGCTGAAACACGCGCAGGCGCATCATGTAAAATTAATTATTAAAAAATCCGGACTTCATGAAATTCAGATTGAGCTTATTGATGATGGCCTGGGATTTAATCACCTGTTCATAAAAAAGGGACACGGATTTCAAAACATGCTCAAAAGAGCAAAACGCATAAAAGCAATTTTTACCATCAACAGCAAACCCGGTGAAGGCGCCCGGTATGACCTGAGAATTCCAATTTCTACTGTTTGATATATGATTTATTTACCCTTTTCACCTGAATCTGCTGTCCAAAACCTCTATAAAAGGCTAATTTTGAAGAAATCATGCCTTTATTCCAAAAAAAATGTACCAATAAACCACTGAACTAAACTAATGTGGTATCTTGTCGCCTATTAAATTGTATTGGAATGAAAATCTTTGTAGCCGGTCTGCCTTTCGCCGTTAGTGATCAAGAATTGCAAGAATTGTTTGAACCATACGGTTCCGTTGGTTCAGCAAAAGTTATTTTAGACAGAGAAACCCATAAGAGTCGTGGGTTCGGGTTTGTTGAATTTTCAAGTAATGAAGAAGCGGAGAAAGCCATTAAGGCCCTCGACGGCACAAGCCTGGAAGGAAGAACGCTTACTGTAAAAGTTGCTGAAGATAAAAATCCCGGCGGCGGTGGATCCCGTGGTGGTGGATCAAGCCGTGGCGGTGGTGGAGGATATAACCGTGACCGTAATCGTTACTAAGCAAATACTTAGTTCGGTTCAGGCATAACGCTCAACGCCTTTTGGTGGATGATATATAGTATAGGAAGATGGTTAATATCTTTTAACTGAATCCTATTGCTGTAAATCATCCACCTTTTTTTGCCCAAAATGACCAGCTGAAGCTAATTAATTATCTCAGTATGCGTTTTATATTGGCGATTGGTTTCTTGTTTTTTATTTCAGTTTCTTCAGCTCAGAAACGTAAACTAATAGAATACGATTCAGAGAAAGAAGTCAAACAAAAAGCCCTTCGGTTTATTGTTTTTGGTGACTGGGGACGGAATGGAGAAGATAATCAAAAAGAAGTCGCCGCCGAAATGGGCATCGTCGCAAAAAAATTCAAACCTGAATTTATTGTTTCCACCGGTGATAATATTTATCCCAATGGCGTACGCAGTATAGTGGATCATAGCTGGATTGCTTCTTTCGAAAATATCTATACTGCACATTCACTTCAGACGGATTGGTTTGTAGTACTGGGTAATCACGACTATGGTGGTGACCCGCAGGCGGAAATTGACTACACAAAAGTTGACCGAAGATGGAATATGCCTGCGCGCTATTATTCTAAAGTCTTTTATATTGGTGATGACAGCACACAGGGTGTACTGCTTGTATTTATTGATACCACACCCCTGCTATCCGAATATTATGGTAATGGAAAAACACATGTGGAGGGTCAGGATACAGCAGGACAAAGGATCTGGCTGGAAAAAACTTTAAAAGAAGCGCCCCCGAATATTAAATGGAAATTCGTCTTTGGTCATCACCCGGTATACACCGGGGGTGGAAGGATGAAAGCTCCCGAGACAGTTGAAATGAAGAATCTGTTTAAACCCATTTTTGAAAAATATCATGTGAATGCATATATCTGCGGTCATGATCACAATCTTCAATATATTAAACCACCTGGCTTTACTACTTATTTTGTTTCCGGTGCGGGATCTGAACTTTCCAAAACAATCGTTCACCCTGAAGGAGGTATATATGCGAAAGCAGAAAATGGATTTATAAATTTCAGTGTCTATGAAAATAAATTGCAATTCACTATACTGAGTTATACCGGGGAGCATTTGTTCACTGGAAGCATATCGCGGGAATAGGAAAGCATGAAAGTGTGAGAGTGTGAGAGTGTGAGAGTGTGAGAACGTGGTATTCTCACACTCTCACACTCTCACACTCTCACACTCTCATGCTTTAGTGTAAATTTGCAGTTTCAAAATGGCCGTAATTCAAAAGCCAGGCTGGAAAGAACGGCTCAGCGCCCTTCGGAACCTTCCTGCATTTTTCAAACTCGTCTGGGCATCAAGCCCTTGGATGACCGGGCTGAATGCCGCTCTCCGGTTGTTACGCTCCGCTATACCGGTTTCCTTTCTATATATCGGGAAACTGATCATCGATGAAGTGATCCTGCTGAATCGTCACCCTGGCCACGCTTCTACACATCATTTATGGGCGCTGATAGGCTTTGAATTTTTGCTGGCACTTCTCAACGATGGTTTGGGCCGAAGCATTTCTTTACTGGATACTTTACTTGGCGATCTTTTCGGAAAACTAAGTTCGGTTCGTATTATGAAACATGCAGCTATACTGGATCTTGAACAGTTTGAGGATCCGGTATTTTATGATAAGCTGGAGAGAGCGAGACAACAAACCACAGGGAGGACCATTTTATTATCTCAGGTTCTTAGCCAGGTGCAGGACCTGATTACCATGGGATTCCTGGCTGCGGGCCTCGTCCTGTTCAATCCCTGGCTGATTGCATTGTTATTTATTACGATCATTCCATCTTTTATTGGCGAATCTTATTTCAATGATCAGACGTATGCATTGAATCGCAGGCAAACACCAGAGAGAAGGGAACTGGATTATCTCCGGTATCTCGGAGCGAGTGATGAAACAGCTAAAGAAGTAAAAATCTTTGATCTTTCCGGATTCATCATTGGAAAGTTTGAAGCTCTGGCAAATAAATTTTATCTCAGCAACCGCAGGATATCAATTAACAGATCACTGTGGGGATCCGGGTTCACTTTATTGGGAAGCCTGGGATACTATGGCGCTTATGTTTATATAATTCTGGAAACCATTTCCGGCAAGATCAGCATCGGCCAGCTTACTTTCCTGGCAGGAACTTTCCGGCAGCTCAAAACCCTGATGGAATCCATCCTGACAAGATTTACAGCAGTTTCCCAGGGTGCTATCTACCTGAGTGATTTTTTTGAATTCTTTGAAATTCAACCAGGGATCACCACTCATTCAAACCCCCTTCCTTTTCCAAATCCCATACGCTCCGGATTTGAATTCCAGGATGTGGGATTCCGTTACCAGCACGCCGAGAACTGGGCATCGAGACATTTAAATTTTACCTTAAAAGCAGGAGAGAAAATTGCCCTGGTAGGTGAAAACGGGGCAGGGAAGACTACACTCGTCAAATTACTGGCGCGACTTTATGAACCGACCGAAGGCAGAATTTTATTGGACGGACACGATTTGCGGTTATACGATATCGTTAGCCTGAGACAAAACATCGGGATCATATTCCAGGATTATCTTCGTTACCAGATGAGGGTATCTGATAATATAGCTGTCGGTAATATTCTTCAAAAAGAAAATACACCTTTAATAATTTCTGCAGCAGAACAAAGCCTGGCGGCGGGATTGGTTAATCGTTTGCCTGCAGGATATGAACAGATGCTCGGAAAGAGGTTCGAAGAAGGTGTTGAATTATCAGGCGGTGAATGGCAGAAAGTGGCCCTGGCGAGAGCCTATATGAGACAGGCACAGGTATTGATTTTGGATGAACCGACATCAGCACTCGATGCACGTGCTGAATACGAAGTGTTCCAGCGCTTTGCCGCTCTTACACAAGGGAAAACAGCAGTATTGATTTCTCACAGGTTTTCAACGGTGAGAATGGCTGACCGGATACTGGTACTGCAAGAGGGCGAACTGATTGAAAGCGGATCGCACCAGGAATTAATTGATATGAAGGGAAAATATGCAGAATTATTTGCACTGCAGGCAAAGGGATATCAATAATATGGCAGGAAAATATAAAATATGTCCACGATGTAAAAAGGAATTCACCTGCAACGCTGAAAATATTTCAGCCTGTGATTGCTCGCAGGTGATACTGAGTAATGAAACGAAAACTTATCTGACAAAAACATTTTATAATTGCCTTTGTAATAACTGCCTTTTGGAATTGAATCAGCTGATTGCCAGAGAAAAAGACTATCCTTTTCCCGGTCCCGGAGGTGATTTAATTGAAGGCATTCATTATTACAAGGAAGAAGAATACCGCGTATTTACTGAACTATATCTGTTGTCCCGCGGCTTTTGTTGCAGAAGCGGCTGCCGCCATTGTCCCTATGGATTTAAAAAGAGATGGGCAGAATAAAACAATTGTGAACAGCTTTGGCTACTTTCATTCATTACTGTTATTGAAATGGGAAATACTCAAATTGCAATAAAGAGATTTTTAAGAGGACGAAATTCTAAATTTATTTATCTGAAAAAATCCTTTGGAAATAAACCTTTTAAACTGCTGGATGTGGGTGTGGGTAACCATTCTGCAACCAAAACGGTTTCATTGTTTCCTGCTTGTGAATATTATGGTGTTGATCTAAACAAAGATTACAATAACAACGATGAGGATTTTAAGGTGATGAAATGTTTTTATGAAATGGATCTTACAAAATTGGATTTTCACCTGATCCCTGATAATTATTTTGATGGTATTTGGATTGCACATGTTATTGAACATCTGCATAATGGAGATAAAGTAATAGAAAATCTGATAGGAAAACTCAAGACGGGCGGCTATATGTATATTGAATACCCCGGAATAAAAAGCACAAAACTTCCATCCATGTATGGCACATTAAATTTTTATGACGATCATTCTCA
>DATHNR010000243.1:0-3751 GCA_035485835.1 Puia sp. | reverse complement strand
TCTCCAGCCATTTATACATGAAATAATATGCCACCGGTACCGCGATCAGGAATGCCAGTGCAATTAAAAAAATAAATTCTTTCGCAAACAGTGTTGAGATATCGAATATCGATGCACCCAGCACTTTACGAATACCTACTTCCTTAGTGCGTTGTACCGCTGCGAAAGCAACAAGGCCGTATAATCCGAGACATCCAATTAAAATGGCCAACGAAGAGAACAATTTGAAAGCAGTGTAGACTTTCGCCTCCTGTTTATACCAGTTGGCAATATGTTCATCAATAAATTCATATTCAAATACGTCCTTGGGAAATAAAGCCGACCATTCCTTTCCAATATGCGTGATCGCGCTGTTAATATTATTGGGTTTTACTCTTACACTCACCATATAAAAATTATCAGGAGCATACAACAAAACACAGGACCTTCTTTTCTTGTGTTTGGATTCGCTTTGAAAATCCTGAATAACACCTATAATATAAGATGGATTTCCCCAACCAAAATTGATTTTCCGCCCTATGGCATCGGATGGATTCTGAATACCCAGTTTATGTATCAGGGTTTCATTAACCACCAGCTTTAACGTAGTATCCTTTTCGTATTTCCTGCTCACCTTCTCCCCTGCCAGCATCTTCAATCCAAACATATCCGTATAGTTCTCATCGATAGATTTCACTTCCGTCACATCATCTTTCGTAACTCCCAGTTCCGGGCAGGAGAAACTGGTCGCATTACTGAAATAAACGGGCGCTCCTGAAGAAAAACTAATATCCGTTAAGCCCGGTTCAGATTTCAATTGCTGTTTTAAAATTTCTTTTTTTGAACCGTCGGGTATGCCAAAACTTACAACGGCCTCTTTATTAAAACCAAGATCCTGGTTTTGAAAAAAATTCATTTGATTTGCCACCACCAGTGTTCCGACAATCAGAATTTGAGAAATCGCAAACTGAAGCAGTACGAGTCCCTTGCGAAGATTAAAGCCACGGAATGACATATTTGTTTTTCTCTTTAAAGATTCGACCGGATTAAAGGCAGATTGTACAAATGCCGGGTAGATTCCTGCAAGCAGAATAACGCCGATGGTAACAGATGCCAGCAGGACGATCACGATGGGTTCACCCAATTGACTCATACTTATTTTTATATCCAGCCATGTTGTAACCTGGGGCAGTACGAGGATCGTAAGCATCAGGCCAAACAGAATAGAAAGGAGGACCATTATCGTGGTTTCACCGAGGAATTGTTGAATCAATTGTGGCCTGCTTGCTCCCATTACTTTGCGAACACCCACTTCCTTAGATCGTTTTACTGACTGGGCTGTCGAAAGATTAATAAAATTGATGCAGGCCATTATGATAATAAAACCTGCAATAGCCGCCAGGCCCCAGTAAGTATCTCTGGATACCGGGGTTATGATATTATTGATATATCGCTGGTCAAAATGAACTTCCCGCAGTGGCTGAAGTGGCAAATGTGCTTCACCGGCAATTTCTTTTCCCCAGTTTTTGGTGATGAATGCAGGCATTTTTTTCTCGAGCTGATGAATCGAATAATTTTCCGGGATCACGAGGTATGCGTAACTGGCACCCATAATGGCATAGAAATTAGTCATGATACCATTATCGAATTTTCGCGTATTCAACGAAACCAGAAAATTAAATGGAAGGCTGGTATTGGCTGGAGGGTCCTTTATAACACCTTTTACTTTTACATTAAATTCATTTCCGATATTAAATGTTTCACCCATTGCTTCTTTATTCCCAAAATATTTCTGCGCTGTACTCTCTGTGAGTACAACTGAATTGGGTTCGTACAATGCTGTCTCAGGATTACCACTGATCCATTGATAGTTGAAAATTTTTGGAAATTCGTTGTCAACAAATGCGTAGCTTTTTTCAATAAACCTGTTTTGTCCAATATTGACTAAGCCCTGATTCTGATAAAATACCTGGGTGATATTTTCTAATTCGGGAAAGTCGTTACGCATGGCGGGAACGATCGCCATGGATATATTCGAATTGAAATCCAGTGCATTCAGGGTGATGCGGTATGTGCGGCTGGCTTTTTTGCTGAAATTATCATAACTCAATTCGTTTCTTACTATCAGAAAAATGATCAGGCAGGATAGAATACTTAAACTCAGTCCGAATACATTCAGAAATGTGAAACTCAGGTTCCTCCGGATACTCCTGAATGCGCTGATAAAATAATTTTTAAACATAAACCTGATTAATTATTAATTATCGATTATTAATTGTTCACTTTAAATTCCCAATTCGAATATGGACAGCTGTTCAATATCCAATGATATACCAAACAATATAATTTTGATAATCAGGAGTTTAAGATTATAGTTTGGAATGATACTGTTCGTTTATGTGACAGGACTGTCCTTTTGCAGACGACTTCTTTTGGATGACGGATGACGGATGATCCCGCACGTGCGGGAACGGATGACAGTAGGATTTTGGCTTTATGCCTTAAGCCTTGAGCCTTACGCGTACAGCTTTTGTTCATCCGTATAATATGTTTTGCGGCTGCCTTTCGTATCAATATGAATGGGATAACCGGTCGGGCTTTTCTCATTTACTTTCCTGTGAATTTTTAAAAATTCCTTCACTTCATCATTTATTCTGCCCGGATAGGCTTTATCAATTTGATGAATTGCCTCTTTTAATTCTGTCGGAATAATTTTTACAAGTTCTTTTATTTTTTCATCGGGAATCGCAGATGCGATGGAATACGGTGAGATTCTGGCTTCCCAAAGGATTTCGTCTGAATACCCATTGCCAATGCCACGAATCAGATCCTGATCCAGCAGAATATTTTTAATGGTTGTTTTCCTGTTGAAAATCTTTTTAAGGTATTTGAAATCCAGTTCCATGGCGTCAACACCTTCTTTATCAACGGGGTTCAATTTTATATTGGCGTTCTTCATGCGGTCTGTCAGTACGAGATTTTTATCACCATCAAAATAAAACTCAACGATGGTAGAATGGTGTTCATTTTTTCCAGAGAAAAAAAACATATCGCCTGTTAACATAAGATGAAGTCCGAGAAGAGTTCCATCTTCAAATTCAAAACGAAATTCCTTTCCTGACCGGTAAATCCTCTTCAGGATTTTACCATTCAGGTTTTTGGACAAGTCTTTTGCAGTGTCCTGAAGCTTTGCTCCATTAACCACCTTAACTTTTATCAGTTTCTTACCAGAAAAAGCTTTATTCAGGTTTTTTGCAAAGACTTCTACATCCGGTATTTCAGGCATAAATAATAATCTAATAAATTATGAGCCAATTATTTTTAATCCTTATCCTGCAGGCAATATAGTTTACCGGCAGCTTTTTTCGAAATTCCGTCATTTGAAACAATATTTACAGCATTTGCAACATACGGTATAATCTCAGCTTCAATGGATTAATAGTTTTGCGCCATCAAAAAACTATTAAATCAATTTTATGTACAAGAAACCGGGATCTATCCCAACTACGCTGAGAAACCTGTTACTGCTGTCATTAGTTATACTGGTATTCTCCTGTTCTAAATCGACCCCCCAGAATTCCTCTGCATCGATTACAAGTTTTTCTTTTAATCAGTCAAACAATCCCATCCCTGTGAATTCAACAGGCGCCATCAACGGAACGAATATTGTTATATTCCTCCCACCCGGAACGAACCCCAATGCCCTGGTTGCTAATTTCAGCCTGTCCGATAGCGGTATTGCCCGTGTTAACGGTATCGCCCAGAAAAGCGG
>DATHNR010000242.1:0-4561 GCA_035485835.1 Puia sp. | reverse complement strand
TTAAATTTCTAAAATATCGTTACGCAACTGTCATTCATCGGTTGACGTACTCAATTAAAATAATATTTAATCAAAAATGAACCTGGGTATTTTGTTTCTTTCATATCGGTAATAATTCAACTCCGCCATATAAATCTTAATCAAAATCTGATATCAGAACGATTAGTTCTATCAGTTAACTCCAATGTGTTTTACCTATTACGTAGTAACAAATTTATTTGAAGGATAAACTGAGGATTTATGAAAAAGATGATCATCTTAATTCTATATATGGGCAGATGGCTATTCGTTTACGCTCAACAGGATCTCGGAATAAGAAATAGTAATTATGCAGGTATCCAGGGCTCTCTCCTCAACCCAAGTTCAATAGCTGATTCAAAACTTAAATGGGATATAAATATCATTTCTGTTGGTGAAGTATTCGACAATACTTTTTTATTTGCGCCAAAAAATTCTCTTCCTTTTTTTGGAGTCAAAAGAATAATCAAAGGGAGTATAGATGAAAATTTATTCTATACGCATTATAATCCGGAGGATCCAAACAAGTTATACAACCTAACTTTTTCTGCAGAAATACTGGGGCCATCTTTCTTTATCAAAGTCGCAAAAAAACATGTGATCGGATTCACAATATCAGAAAGATCTTATTCAAACATTAAAAATATTCCGGGTAATCTTGCTCAAAACGCTTTTTCATATTTTCTGGAGCCTGATCTCTGGAATACCACATTTCATGATAGTACATCGAGAGTAAATGCGATGAACTGGATATCATATGGTTTCCACTACGCCACCGTTTTATATAATAAAGGAAAAAGTGAGTTGAAAGGAGGCATCAGCCTGAATTATTTACAGGGTATTGCCGCTGCTTATACAAAAAACACAAATATTACTTACAAAATCAATGATACGTCCAATATCATGTTTTCCAACTCTTCAATAGATTATGGCAGAACAGATATCGATACCTACAAACAAATTGGTAATTATGGCGATTTGAATCACGGACATGGTTTTGGAGCGGATATCGGATTTACATATATGCGTCTGAAGAATCCGGAAGCATATAACCCTGAACAGGATGAGAAGTTGGAGACAGGCTCCAATTATATATATAGAATCGGCATATCACTTATTGATCTTGGTTATATTAATTTCAATAGAAACAGTGCAGCATATCACCTTCAGACAGATAGTGCAGATTTTTCAAACTGGCACCATTCAAAATTTTCAAATAATGTTCAATTCGATCAGAGTCTGAGTGCTATTTTTTATCATGGTGATTCATTAAAATCACTCGCTGCTAATCATTTCAATATGGCCTTACCGGCTGCGATCAGTATTCAGGCCGACTGGAATGTTTATAAGAACTTCTTTGCAAATATGACGATCATCAAAGGCCTGGGACATGGAAACAATCCAGGTGTGATAAGACCGGATGTCTATTCTCTTACTCCACGTTATGAAACATTATGGGGTGAAGTAAGTCTTCCTATGTCCCTTTTATATTATAACCAATGGCGTCCACGAATCGGTCTTGCTATGAGAATATATTATTTTTTCATAGGAGGAGATGCGCCAGGCAGTTTGCTGGGATTAAATAACCTTGAAGGCGTGGATTTTTATGCAGGCATCCACATCTTTCTTGCAGAAAAAACAAAACCAAATGAAACCGTATTACCCAAAAATTAAAAATATAACATATGAAATTTAAACAAATCCTTGCAGCATCCGCTATCATCCTGATCATGCCGGTTGCTGGTAATTGGAAGGCGGATACAGCAAATGCAAAGGTCAATTTCACAGTGCATGGTCCGTTTGGAACTGTGCATGGCAGTTTCACAGGACTGACGGCAACAATAAATTTTAATGAAAAGAACCTTAGCGGCAGCTCCATTGAAGCAAGTATTGATGCCAAAACTGTCAGTACCGGAGTGAGCCTCCGCAACAGTGACCTGCGTAATAAGGAAGAATGGCTAAATACAGATAAATATCCCAGGATAAGTTTTAAATCAAAGAAAATTGAAAAGACTGATAAGGGATTTAAAGCGATCGGCGATTTAACCATCAAAGGCATTACTAAGCCGGCTGAAATCCCTTTTACTTTTACAAATAAAGAATCTTCAGGTGTTTTTGCAGGACAATTCACGGTTACCCGCAGCGATTATAATATAGGAAAGCCAGGCGGATCAGTTGGAGCCGTAATAACTATTATACTCACAGTACCGGTTAAAAATTCTTAGTGATTTCGCTGAAATAAATAATGAAAAGAAGAGTGTGCTACTTATATGCAAGTGGCACACTTACCTAAAATAATCTACATCGCGGGCATCGGAGCAATTTCTCTTATCTCGATATTGCCTTCATTGGTGATATGGGGGCAATCCTTCGCCAATTCCGCAGCTTTCTGAAGGCTGTCAGCTTTGATAATAAGATATCCACCAACAATTCCTTCCTTACCTGAATTCACAGGCTCAGATAAAGTACCATTTGCCGAAACCACCATTCCTCCGGCTACTAAAGGCAGTCCACCTGCGAATTGATTTTTCTCACCCAGTTTGCCCATATAAGCACCCCAGGCCTTCGCTTCTGCTTTGTTTTCAGTTTCTGATTTTGCTGTCATAGGCTTTCCGCCTCTTAATAATAACAGATACTCTTTCATGGTTTTCTTTTTTTAAATGAATGATAATGTAATGACGAATGAGGTTTCACAAAAGGGACAAATAATAAAGAAGATTATAAATCTGATTGAAGTGATTTCTCGTAGGTCTTGAAAATAATCACTTAAATAATTTCATATGAAACAAAAAAAACTTGTTTTGATTGTCCTGGTGGCAATGGCTACCACGATAGGAGGTTTTTTACTCGCCTCCGATCATATTGATGCACCGGCAGTAAAAAACCAAACGACCGATATTACAGACTTGTATGTTTTCAACGGATCGGATACCAATAACCTGGTATTCATTGGAAATACCCAAGGATTACTTGCGCCTACATCCACTGCAGCTGCGGCTTTTGACCCAAACACATTGATCCAGTTCAATATTGATAACAATGGCGACAATGTCGAAGACCTGGTGATTCAGGCTATTTATGCCAATGGAATGATGAATTTTTACGGACCGGTTGTTCCCTCGATGACCGGAACCAGGAGTAAATTGGAAGGACCGGTTACAGCATCTGTCGCAGTTACCGCCTATGGCGCCGCTTCACCTGCAATAGCCTCTGGTGCATCCGGTATTAAAGTATTTGCAGGACCTCGTGATGATCCATTCTTTTTCGATCTCAACCAATATCACGCAATACTGGGAGGTAAAGCTACCAGCTTCAATAATCCCGGATCTGATACATTCGCTGGCACTAATGTATTGGGAGTTGTGGTAGAAGTCCCCAAATCACTGCTTAAAAGTACTGGGAAATTGAACGTCTGGCTGACGACCAAAAAGAAAGAACAATAATCCAATTATTGTTTCTTTAAAAATAATTTATCAAATAATAAATTAATAACATGAAAAAGTATTTTCTAAATAAAGTGATAGCTGTCATTTTAATTATAACGGCTGGTTTCGCAGCTTGCAGCAAGTCTAACAATAGTCCTGCTCCGACTCCCACTGTCTATTATGATCAGGCTGACCAGGTAGGCAGACCGGCAATCAATACAGTTTTTATTCCGGCAAGTGGAAAAGACAGTTTTAATACTACAATACCTACGCAGATGCCTGGATTTTTTGCCAATGATATGAAGACTTCACTCCTTACTTTAAATCCAGGGTATACTACTAATTTGTTGGGTTTAACAGCGGATCAGTTTATTGGAGTGGTATCAACGGATGTTTTAAATGCATCTACTACCGGTGTTACCAGTTTTTATAATGGCACTCAGGTATTAACTGGAAGAACCCTGAGCGATGATGTTATTGATGTTGAACTTACACTTGTATTTGGAGGTCCCAATGGAACTGAAAATCCCGGTCTCACCAGTGATCATGTTAATGGAAATGACAAGACATTTTTAATGTCATTTCCATATGAAGCCAGTCCCTGGTAAAAAAGCCAAAAGCTTAAAGCCCAAAGTCTAAAACTTTGGGCTTTTACTTTTTTATTTACTTTTTATCTTTTATCAGATGTCCTTCTTCAAAGCAAGTAATATTTTAAAAGTTTCGATAGTATTTGTGTCCTGTTTAATTAGCTTACCTGTATTCGCACATATAATCGTTAAGGAATTGGATAAAATTTCCGGAACTGATGCTGCATTTGTATACATGGAGCTAGGGTACAATCATATTCTTCCTTTAGGTCTGGATCATATATTATTCGTATTGAGTCTTTTCCTGTTGAGCCCGAAATTGAAACCGGTTTTATGGCAGGCTACCGCATTTACAGTTGCCCACTCCATAACACTGGGGCTGGCTATGTATCATATCATCAGTCCGCCTGCAAATATTGTAGAACCGCTTATTGCATTATCCATCCTGTATGTTGCATTGGAGAATATAGTCTCGCCCCGCTTAAAACCTTCCCGCATCGGAGTCGTATTCCTGTTTGGATTGGTTCACGG
>DATHNR010000241.1:0-3494 GCA_035485835.1 Puia sp. | reverse complement strand
ATAGTGAGAAAAAGACTTGGAACAGAAAGGATAATTCTTGCCGCCGATACAATCGTTGTTCTGGATCAGCAGATGCTCGGCAAACCGGAAAACCGTGCAGATGCCATACGAATGCTTACCCTGCTATCCGGCAGGATTCATGAAGTAATAACAGGTGTTTCACTCACAAATGCAAAAAAGGAGATTTTATTTTCAGAATCTACACGGGTGCAATTCCACCCTTTAACTTTCCCGGATATCGAACATTATGTAGATCGCTACAGACCATATGATAAAGCCGGTGCCTATGCCATCCAGGAATGGATCGGCGTTACAGGTATTCATTCCATTGATGGGGATTTCTATAATGTCATGGGCCTTCCTGTTAGCAGGGTATTGCAACAACTGAAATCCTTTTAATGCAAAGCATTAAAAGGATTTAATGTGCCGATTGTGGAATTGTAGAAATGTAAGAATTCAAAATTAAATATGGAGATGGTAATTTGCGGATTTGAAAATTGATGTGGAAATTTAATAAATCCAATGGAAATATCTACCAATCATCGATTCTTGGGAGCAATTCATTTTTAATTTACTCATTGTCATTTACTCATTTAATTTTGAATTCTTACATTTCTACAATTCCAGATTCGCCACATTAACCAAAGGTGTATTCCCCTTCCAAGTTTGCGTCTTTCCCTTTTTTACCAAAATCCTGATGAGTTATTTTTAAGTTCATCAATCGATCAGGATGACGGAAAAAATGCTACAGTTTATCTGGAAAAACAGGTATTTCAATCAGCAGGGATTGGAACTTACGACAGGTGAACCTCTCATGATCGATTATCCGGGAGAATTGAATGTACACCAGGGTCCGGATTTCATTAACGCAAGGATTCGTATCAATGGTCATTTTTGGATCGGCAGTGTGGAGTTGCACTTGTATTCATCGGGATGGGCAAAACATAATCACACAAAAGATGAAAATTACCGAAACGTTATGCTGCATGTAGTTTGGAAACAGGACAAACTGGACATCAAAAGAAATATTCCGCAACTGGAATTATGCAACCGTATTCCCAGACATATGCTTGAAACTTATGCCGGCTGGATGTTAAAACCTGTTTTTATTCCCTGTGAATTATCCGCACCAAAAACAGGAACAGAGAAATGGGAAGCCTGGGCATCCCGATTATTGATTTTAAGGCTTAACCGCAAAATGCACCGGATACTCGATTCTCTGCGTGTAAATAAATACCATTGGGAAGAACAGTTGTGGTGGATGATCGCTGCTAATATCGGAAATCCTGTTAATACAAATGCCTTTGAAGCGATTGCCAGAAGCATACCATTTTCAATATTATCTAAACACCGCCAACAGTTTATACAACTTGAGGCATTGTTCATGGGTCAGGCAAACCTGCTGGAAAAGTCCTGGCGGGATCCTTATCCTGTAATGCTGAGAAGAGAATTCATTTTTCTTAAAAAGAAATATGGGCTTAAAAAGATATTTGAGCCCGTACATTTTCTTCGGATGCGGCCAGAGAATTTCCCCAGTATCCGGCTCTCCCAACTCGCTTCGCTATGCACTGAAACTACAGCTTTATTTGCCTGGACACTCGAATGCAGTTCGATTCAATCGATGAGAAAGAAATTGATGGTCAGTGCAAATGATTATTGGCACAACCACTATGTATTTGAAAAAATTTCACCATACCGTGAAAAAATGCTGGGAATTGATATGTGCAATAATATCATCATCAACAGTATCATTCCCCTGCTATATACATATGGTAAAATGATCCCGGATCAGGCCATAATGAAAAAATCTGTCAGTTGGCTGGAGCAGATGCCAGCCGAGAAAAATCAATTGATGTCAGGCTGGAAACGTATAGGTATTTCCGTTAAAAAAGCATCAGGATCCCAGGCCCTGATAGAATTGAAAAAGCAGTTTTGCGACCAGCGGAAATGTCTTGAATGCGAAATTGGCAAACATCTCCTCCTGCCTTCAGATATACATAGTTAATTTCAGAGGGCATTTTCAATCACATTCTGCCAGTTATAGTTCACCTGAACATCAATATCTGGATGAATACTATAAAATACCGGACAGGTATCAGCCGCTCTCTGAAGAATCGTTTTATTTTTTTCAGATAAATGTAAATTATTCGGCAAATGAAATGTTAATGATATGCCTGAAATGCGCCGGGGATCAGCTTTCATGAACTTTTGAATTTCGATTCGTGTTCCTTTCAAATCTATTTCGAGATCCCTGGCTTTCATTCCCATGATGGTTAACATACAAGATCCCAGTGCAGTTGCCACCAGGTCGGAGGGAGAGAACTTTTCTCCTTTACCATGATTGTCAACAGGAGCATCTGTTTCTATTCTTGTGCCGGACGCAGTGTGCTGAGCAACCGTTCTTAGCTCTCCTTCGTAAATAACAGTGGAGGTCATTTTTTTTTCCATAAATTTACAGCAGTAATTCTAATCATGCCGGTAAAAAACTTTTTGTTTCTTTTCTTGCTAACCCTGATTACCCTTCCTGTCCTTGCCCAGCAACCTGATCAATCCACCTACAGCAACGATAAGAATTCCGCTAAAAAACAACGGATAAATCAGATGATGAAAATGGAAGAAGAAGGGGACCTGATTTTTAATCATTATGGAGTTTTTGGAGTAAAGCTGGCAACCAATGGTTATGGACTTTTTTATGAAAGAGGTAAATTCCTTACCACCAAAAAAACAAGGACCCTAACATTCGAATTGAATGAGGTAAAAGATCCAAAAGATCATAAAGAACCTGTATCAACAGACGGATACACTTATAATTATGTTTCTGTCGGACGATTAAACAATATGTATGAATTTAAAGCCTCGTACGGACAACAATTCCTGCTTGGAGGCAAGGGAAATAAAAACGGGGTTGCGGTTACTTATTTATACAGTGCGGGCCTCTCACTTGCTATGCTCAAACAATATGTGCTGGATATCCAGGTAACGGCACAAAATCCTAATGTTTACAGAAGTACATACCCTACTATCTTCGATAGCGCCTATGTCGTTTATGATACACAGGGCCTGGGTGGTGGATGGAACCAACTGACATTTGTGCCCGGACTGAACGCCAAACTCGCCATGCGATTCGATTATGGCAGGTATAATCAAAATATCACAGCCTTCGAGGCAGGAGTAACAGGTGAATATTATGTAAAGGAAATGCCGCTGATGGCATATGTTCCTCCCAAACACCTGTTTTTCAATGCTTATATAAGTATTATGTTTGGCAAGAGAAAGTGATTAATTTTGCATAATCTATACATTATGCAGGAACTCCCCGTAATTTCTTCGCCGGACGCCCCGGAAAACAGAATTAAAAAGCCGGACTGGCTACGGGTAAAACTTCCCATTGGAGAAAATTTCAAACAGGTTCGAAATCTGGTAGACCAGCACAAACTTCACACGATTTGTGAGAGCGGTAATTGTCCGAATATGGGCGAATGCTGGGGAGCAGG
>DATHNR010000240.1:0-6577 GCA_035485835.1 Puia sp. | reverse complement strand
TGACAAATGGGAGTATCCATGGTACGCGGCATGGGATCTTTGTTTTCATGCTGTTGCGTTCATGCCTATAGATCCCGGTTTCGCCAGATCCCAGTTGCTCCTGCTAACCCGCGAATGGTATATGCATCCAAATGGTCAGCTCCCGGCATACGAATGGGCATTCGGCGATGTAAATCCACCCGTCCATGCATGGGCCGCCTGGCGTGTTTACCGCGGGGAACAAAGATTTCACAATGTTGCAGGTGACAGAGATTTCCTCGAAGCAATCTTCCATAAACTTTTGCTCAATTTTACATGGTGGGTAAACCGGAAAGATGAGAATGGGAACAATCTTTTTGAAGGCGGTTTTCTTGGCCTGGATAATATCGGGGCTTTTGACAGAAATACGAAACTTCCACCGGGTCTGCATCTTGCGCAATCAGATGGAACAAGCTGGATGGCGATGTATTCATTGAATATGATGCGTATTGCTCTGGAACTTGCAAAGGAAAATCATATTTATCAGGACCTGGCCTCTAAATTCTTTGAGCATTTTCTGCATATTGCTGAAGCCATGTGGAGTAAGGGCCCCCAAAAAGAAGGTCTTTGGGACGATGAAGATGATTTTTATTATGATATGTTATATGCAGACGATGGCCGGTCGCTGACGCTAAAACTTCGATCCATGGTTGGGCTCATTCCAATGTTTGCTGTGGAAGTGCTGGAAGACGATATTTTCCTTCAACAAAAAGAATTCGTGAGCAGGCTGAATTGGTTTCTGGATAACCGACCTGATCTTGCATCTCTTGTTTCCCGCTGGAATGAGAAAAGTGCAGGAGAAAAACATTTGCTTTCAGTACTGCGTGGAACCAGACTTACGAAAATACTGGTTCGTATGCTGGATGAGTCTGAATTTCTTTCTCCATATGGGGTGCGGGCCATGAGTAAATATCATTTTGAAAAACCTTTCAGGGTTGAATTAAAAACTATAACGCTTTCTGCGCATTATACGCCGGGTGAAGGCGATAGTACTATGTTTGGAGGGAACTCCAACTGGAGGGGTCCTGTATGGATGCCGATGAATTACCTTATCCTGGAATCCCTCCGCCGTTTTTATCAATATTATGGAGATGATTTCAAAGTGGAATATCCGACGCATTCAGGAAACTATCTGAACCTTTTTGATCTTTGCATTCAGCTTGTAAAAAGATTGAACAATATTTTTTTAAGGGATGAAAATGGAAGACGTCCTGTTTTTGGTGAATCAGAAAAAATGCAGACAGACCCGCATTTTAAAGACTATGTTTTATTTTATGAATATTTTCATGGGGATACTGGTCGTGGGGTAGGGGCCTCCCATCAGACCGGCTGGACAGCATTGATAGCAAGATTATTGTTCCCGATGGAAAATGAAGAAAAATGGAAACACGAGAATTAATATCATAATATTGATTTATATGGATAACATCGAAAAAAAAGAAGTTTCAAATTTCAAGTCAAGACAAATTATCCATGTAGCCTTGCAATTACTTTCGCTGGCATTTTTGATAGGATGGTGTTTTCAGATATTAGCGCCTTTTATAAATCCGATTCTCTGGGGGGCAATACTTGCCGTTTCATTGTATCCCATACATAAAAAATTAAAAAAGAAATTAAAAGGAAAGGGGGTTCTCGCCGCTGTGATTATTGCGGCTTCTATTTTTATTCTGTTGATTGTTATCGGTACCTGGCTTGGAATAAAGACCGGTTCAGAAATTAATACTGAATTCAGTAATTACAAAGAGGGGAAAATAAAAATACCGGCTCCTCCGGCATCCGTGAAGGAATGGCCGTTGGTCGGTGACAAAGCTTACCAGATTTGGGAGCAACTAACATCAGGTGTCGATAATATAATTCAAAAATATCCTGATGAAGTTAAATCAGCTGCCAGTTATATTCTCCAATTGCTGGCAACCACAGGCAAGGCATTTTTGATTTTCGCTGTCTCTATTATCATCTGTGGCGTTTTTTTATCTTATGGAGAAGAATCAGCCACTCTCGCGCATAATGTATTTAACAGGCTGATCAACAGTACGAAATTTGACATGGCAGCGATTGCAGCGATCACCATTCGCAATGTGGTCCGCGGTATACTGGGTGTTGCTTTCATCCAGAGTTTGTGTGCAGGCATAGGATTTCTGGTAGCCGGAATACCTTATGCAGGAATCTGGACTTTATTATGTCTCATTCTCGCAATTATCCAAATCGGTATTTTCCCAATTATTTTAGGCGTATTAATTTATGTGTGGACTGCAGACCATACGACGACTGCTATACTTCTCACTATCTGGATGATACCGGTCGGGTTGCTTGACAATATTTTAAAACCACTGATGATGGGAAAAGGAGCACCTGTTCCAATACTGGTAATATTCCTTGGTTCCTTAGGTGGATTTATATATTCCGGGATTGTAGGATTATTTACAGGCGCCGTAATCCTTTCGCTGGGGTACCGCTTATTTGATACATGGTTAAAAGGCGATGAAATATAATAAAGCAGTTTTGAAAAAATTATTTGAAAGACTCTCTAATATTTGGAAAGCGCGGCAGAGTTTTACATTTCTGCTGATCGTCTTAGTCATTTATATTTTTATTGTAGTTCCATTTCTGAATGAACGTTTAACAGGCAGGCTGCTGTTCATCGTTTTTTATATTATTTTTCTTACCAGCGGGATACATTTTTTAAATACGAAAAAAATAACCGGCATCATTCTGATATTCATTATCGCTCCCTTTTTCATTTTGGTCTCTGAAATATTATTTCAGTTGTCCTGGCTGACGCTGATCATGGACTTGTTTATCATTTTATATTGTACCTGGCTTGGCTTTGTTATACTGAAGAAAACTTTCTCTAAAGGCCATATTACACTTAACCGTGTTCAGGGAGCTATAATTGTTTATCTTCTTTCAGGCTTTGCATTTGGCCTTCTTTACCATAGTATATATCTACTAAACGGACCAGAGTCATTCAAAGGGCTGATTGACTTTCATCGCGCTGAATTTATGTATTTTAGTATGACAACATTAACTACTCTGGGATTTGGGGATATAGTACCGGTGAATATTTTCGCGAGACTTTGTACCAACCTGGAAGCATTGAATGGTCAGCTGTACCCAGCCATATTGATTGCAAGACTGGTTTCCATGGAGTTCGCGAGCACAAAAGATATTAAATAATCCGCGAAATTTCCAAAGGTTTTCATTTAACCGATAAATGGCAAAATCAGATTTATTTTAGATTTATAAGAATAACTTTAACTAAATTCCTCTACATGTCTTCTACTATAGCTAAGGGCTTGATTCTTGGTTATCTGGTATTTTCGGTCATCTCCTGTAAAGAAGATGAAAATAAAACAGTAGCTGCCACCCCCGAAGTGAATGTTATTTTGGCTGGTAAACAGAATATTCCGGTCTATAGTGAATATGTGGGACAGATTTATGGTCTCACGGATGTGAACATTGATCCGCGTGTGGAAGGATGGATAACGGGAATTTATTTTAAGGAGGGGTCTCTTGTTCAAAAGGGCTCCCTGTTATATACAATAGACGATGTCCCCATATTAAATCAGCTAGAAGCTGCCAAAGCCGAAGTAGCAAGAACCCAGGTTATGATGCTGAATAAAAAATCGGAACTGGACCGGGTAAAACCACTCGCGGCCATGAATGCGCTTAGCCAACGCGATCTGGATGATGCGAATGCAGCATATGAAGCTTCGGTAAATGAGGAAAAAATTGCGGAGGCCAGGCTGGCAAATACCCGGATACAACTTACTTATACCAAAATGACTTCACCGATTACAGGTATTATCGGTATCTCCAAAGTGCAGGTGGGAGACTATGTACAAAGGGTTTCTCTGGGCACCGGCATCAATGCAGTTTCTTCCCTGGGTGATGTAAGGGTCCGATTCCCAATTTCCGAAAATGATTACCTGAATTTTGCAAGAGAGTACAGGAAGGATCCGAAAACCAATAATTTCCAGGACGTGCCAGTGGATCTGATCCTGGGTGACGGATCTGTTTTTGGAGAGAAAGGTCACCTGCAATTAACCAATCGTCAGATTGATCCTGCCACAGGATCCATCCTTATTCAAGCCCTATTTAAGAATTCGAGCGGGATTTTAAGGCCGGGACAATATGTTAAAGTGCGGTTTAAAACAGGTGAATACAATAATGCGATCGTTATTCCACAGCAATCTGTGAATCAATTGCAGAATATTTTTCAGGTTTTTTTATTGACCGACAGTAATAAATTAAAACCGACACTTATAAAAGTGGGAAACCGTGTAGGAAGCAACTGGATTGTCAATGAAGGGTTGAAAGAAGGGGACAAGGTGGTGATTGTAGGTAGTACATTTTTAAATCCCTCCATGGTGGTCAAACCGGTAATTATGAAATGGAATTATGATTCAACTTCTAAGGATTAGTGATTTCTCAGAAATAAGTTTCCAACTATAATTTATGAGTGAGTTTTTTATCAGGAGACCGATCGTAGCAATGGTAATTTCAATTTTTACCATTATACTTGGCGTGCTGATTCTAAAGAAAGTACCCATTTCACAGTATCCGGATATCACACCTCCGATGGTAAAGATTACCGGCACTTATAGCGGAGCAAATGCCGTAAATGTGGAACAATCCGTAGCGACACCCATTGAACAGCAGGTAAATGGTGTTGAAAATATGTTGTACATGCAGTCCATCAACGCCAATGATGGAAGCACCACGATACAGGTTTCTTTTGAAGTAGGAACCAACCTGGACAATGCCAACATGCTCACGCAAAACCGCGTTGCTATAGCAAATCCCAGTTTACCTGCTCCAGTCAAAGAGCTGGGTATTAGTACGAAAAAGTCACTGGCGTTTCCCATGATGATAGTTTCGCTGTATTCTCCCAACAATACTTACAATGCGCAATTCGTAAATAATTATTCTTATATCAATGTCGTTGATCAGATCAAGCGTTTAAAAGGTGTCGGTGATGTGGTGGTTTTCGGGGCCGCAGAATATGCTATGCGTATCTGGTTAAAGCCTGACCGGATGAATTCCCTGGGAATTTCAGTGGATGATGTGACCAATGCTTTAAAGGTTTATAACAATATTTACCCGGGAGGTTCTTTTGGTAATAACCCGGCACTTCCCGGAATTCAAAATACCTATACAGCTCAATTGCAATCCAGATTGGTTACTGTTGATGCTTTCAATAAAATAATATTGAAGTCTAATATGAGTGGTGCCCTGGTAAGGCTGGAAGATGTATCAAGAATTGAGCTGGGAACAGAAAACTATGCACAATCCTGCCGTTACAACGGTCGAAATGCCTCGGCGATTACAGTATATCAGGTGCCCGGAAGTAACGCCCTTGATCTTGCTGCCAGTATACGTAAAACCATGGCAGATTTAAAACAAGATTTTCCGGACGACCTGGAATACACTTATTCATTGGATACGACACTTGCTGTAAGTGCGGGTATTGACGAAATTATTCATACGCTGGTGGAGGCACTCGTATTGGTTATCCTGGTGGTTTTTTTGTTTTTGCAGGATTGGCGTGCCACCCTTATCCCATTGCTGACAGTTCCTGTATCCCTTATTGGAACCTTCATATTTTTTCCTCTTCTCGGATTTTCAGTCAATGTTTTATCACTATTGGGTATGGTGCTTGCTATCGGTCTGGTGGTGGATGATGCTATCGTGGTGGTAGAAGCAGTGATGCATGAAATTGAACAGGGACTCAGTCCGGTGGAAGCAACGCGGAAGGCGATGAAAGAAGTAGCAGGACCAGTAGTAGCCATTGCCATTGTACTTTCTGCTGTATTTATACCTGTTGCCCTGACAGCTGGCATTACCGGTAGATTATATCAGCAGTTCGCTATAACCATCGCAGTTTCTGTCTGCCTGTCTGCCTTTAATGCACTCACCCTGAGTCCTGCGCTTGCCGCGCTACTCCTTCGTCCAAAAAAAGAAGGGAAGAAAAAAAATCTTCTCGAACGTTTCTTCGGTTCATTTAACAGGGGATTTGATAAATTCACGAACGGGTATACGCGGGTAGCGGCTTTTTTCACCAGGAAATTAATTATTGCTCTCGTGATCCTGGGGGTTATTATATTGTCTGCCGGCTCACTATTGAAAAGTGTACCGGCTGGATTCGTACCTGAAGAAGATGAAGGATATTTCCTGATGGGTACATTATTACCGGATGCAGCCTCTTCGGAAAGGACAGACTCTGTCACCCGTAAAATAGAAGGTGTTCTAAAACAGATCCCGGAAATTCAATCTTATACAGTCATTAACGGATATAGCATTCTTTCAAGTACCAATTCAAATAATTCAGGAACTGTATTTGTGCAGTTAACACCGTGGCATGACAGGAAAAGAACTTCGAGAGATATTATAAAAGAGGTTAATCAGCGATGTGCACTGGGAGTCACGGAGGCCACTACCATAGCCGTAAGTCCGCCACCCATTCCAGGTTTAGGTAATGCTGCCGGATTTACATTGGAAATTCAGGACAAGTCGGGACAATCACCTTTATTTCTCGGAGAGCAGGCTCAAAAATTTA
>DATHNR010000239.1:0-7623 GCA_035485835.1 Puia sp. | reverse complement strand
TCCTCCAGGTTGGCGCCCGTACACGAAATGATATGCACTTTATCCTGACGAATCATTTCAGCAAGCGATACGCCCAGTTCAGCGGTACTCATGGCACCTGCAAGGGTAACCATCATTTTTCCACCTTCCGTCAAATGAGTTTCATAACCTTTTGCAGCATCTATGAGTGCTGCTGCATTAAAATGCCTGTAATGATGCGCGATATAATTTGAAACCGGTCCTTTATTCATGGTTTTATTATGTGGAAAGCGAAATTAATTCTTTTAAGGCTTAAAGCCCAAAGCCTAAAGCATAAAGCAAATTTGATAATTTGTTAATTTGAAAATATGATTTTATGTCTTCGGATATTAAGCTTTACCGGGTTTTGGGCTTTAAGCTTTAAGCTTTAGGCTTTAAAAATGTATTTTTAATAAAATGAACTATCTCGCACATGCTTATCTTTCTTTCGGGGATCCGGATATACTTGCAGGAAATATGATCAGCGATTTTGTTAAGGGCAAAAAAAAATTCGACTACCCCGACCGTATCCGCATGGGAATTACCCTGCATCGAAAAATCGATGAGTATACCGACACTCATCCTGCAACGCGACAGGCCAAACAATTCCTGAAAACAGCAGCAGGATTATACGCCGGAAGCTTTGTGGACATTATTTACGATCATTTCCTTGCCAATGATCCTTATGAATTTGAGGAAGGTGCATTGTCTGATTTCACTCA
Source organism: Puia sp. (assembly GCA_035485835.1). Classification (GTDB taxonomy): domain Bacteria; phylum Bacteroidota; class Bacteroidia; order Chitinophagales; family Chitinophagaceae; genus Puia. The sequence goes on along the minus strand of DATHNR010000239.1, from coordinate 6,904 downwards.
AAAAACATATATACAACTCGAATTGAATGAAAAATGGTTTCCGGAAAAATTTAAGAAATTCTTCTTTTATATGCGAATGCAAAACTGGCTGTTAAACTACCGGTCCACCCAGGGAATACATAATAGTTTTGAGGGCCTTTGCCGACGGGCAAAATATATTGATGATCCGGAACCCGTTTTTGAAGCCTTTATTAAATATTATGAAGAGTTAAAAATGGCATACGAATATTTCTTTCCCCATGTAAAAACCTTCGCATTTAACGAACTGCTCTACCTTCGCGCCAATTCATAAGCTTTTCCTGTTTAATTTTGCCTCCCATGAATATGATGAAACCTTTTCTGCCGATCGTCTTTTTTTTGTCTGTTTCCTGTTATTGCACAGCGCAATCTTCACTCCCTCCCCTGGATAAATCACCGATGGATATGTGTTATTATCCGGTGGATTATCCTGTTCTTAAAATTCAGCATAAATCTGATGCACCATTAATTGCACGCGTCATTTACGGGCGGCCTCAAAAAAATGACCGTAGCATCTTTGGAGACCTGGTGCCTTATGATATGATCTGGCGGATGGGAGCGAATGAAGCTACGGAGATTGAATTTTTCAAGGATGTGAAAATCGATAAAAATAAGATAGCAAAAGGAAGATATACGATGTATGCGATACCCTCAACGGATAAATGGACCATCGTATTAAATAAGGAAACAGATACCTGGGGTGCGTTTGGATATGATACAAAAAAAGATGTTATCCGTGCAGATGTTAAAGTAAATACGAGACCCGATATCATCGATGTATTTACGATCTGTTTTGAAGGGAAAGAAAAAAATAAAACGAACCTGATGATCGGATGGGATAATAAAGAAGTGCACTTACCTATAAACTGGTAATCCCGGTTTACAATTCGAAAATAACAAATATGAAATTTGCAACCCGTTTGATTCATGCAGGTATGGAACCCGATCCCAGTACGGGCGCTATTATTCCGCCTATTTACCAGACATCAACTTTTGTACAGGCGGCGCCCGGCAACAATAAAGGTTATGAATATGCCCGCTCGCAAAATCCTACCAGAAAAGCATTGGAGACTGCATTGGCTTCGATTGAAAATGCCCGTTTCGGACTTTCCTTCAGCAGTGGTGTGGCAGCTTCAGATGCGGTGATCAGGCTCCTGCTTCCGGGTGATGAAGTTATAGCAGCCAATGATATGTATGGCGGAACTTTTCGTCTCTTCTCTAAGATTTTTGAAAAAACGGGCATCCATTTTCACTATGTGAATATGCAGAACTCCGAAAATATCCGCCCTTTCATCAATGAAAAAACAAAACTCATCTGGACGGAAACACCGACCAATCCCCTCATGAATATAGTGGATCTTGCAGCCGTCGCTTCCATCGCCAAAGAAAAAAAACTCCTGCTATGCGTTGACAATACTTTTGCATCTCCTTATCTCCAGAATCCGCTGGATCTGGGAGCTGATATTGTGATTCATTCGGCTACAAAATATCTTGGCGGTCACAGCGATGTGATACATGGATGTTTAATGATGAACGATCCTGCATTGCGCGAACAATTATATTTCATCCAGAAATCCTGTGGCGCTGTTCCAGGCCCGCAGGACTGCTACCTGGTTTTAAGAGGAATAAAAACTCTTGAACTGCGTATGCAAAGACATTGTGAAAATGGAGAAAAAATAGCCCGCTGGATGCGTAAAAATACAAAAGTAGAAAAAGTTTTCTGGTGCGGATTCGAAGATCATCCCGGATATGCAGTTGCAAGTAAACAGATGCGTGGATTTGGCGGGATGCTAAGTTTCGAATTAAAAAATAATTCTGCCGAAGAAACCAGCAGGGTTTTATCTGCCACAAGATTATTTTCCCTCGCTGAAAGTCTTGGTGGGGTTGAATCTCTGATCAGTCAGCCGGCCAGTATGACGCATGCATCCATACCAAAAGAGGAGAGAATGAAAAACGGACTACGCGATTGTCTTATCCGGCTCAGCGTCGGCATCGAAGACGCCGATGACCTTATAGAAGACCTGGATCAGGCAATAGGATAAATAATATGACAATATTCCCGAACAAAAAAGAACTACGGGATTTTCTTGAAAAGAAAGTGCTTGAATACAATCATCCTTCCTTTATTGCGACAGATCCCGTGTCAGTTCCGCACCGTTTCAGTAAAAAACAGGATGTAGAAATCGCAGGACTTTTTGCGTCCATTTTCGCCTGGGGTAACCGGACTACCATCATTCAAAAATCGAATGAGCTGATGCGTGCAATGGATGATGATCCTTATAATTTCATCAGGAACCATCGCGTATCTGATCTGAAACGCTTTCTGAATTTCAAACATCGCACATTCAACGCCACGGATCTTTTATATTTCATCCATTATTTACAATCCCACTACCGGTTTTCGGATTCTCTGGAAACAGCTTTCCTGCCAAACGGGGAAAATATACATGGTGGAAATGAATTCATAAAAAATGCATTATCGGTTTTTTATACCAGATTTTTTTCACTTGAAAATGCACCATACAGAACGCAAAAACACATCGCGACTCCTGAAAAAAATTCTGCCTGCAAGCGCCTGAATATGTACCTGCGATGGATGGTACGAAAAGATAAACGTGGTGTGGATTTTGGAATCTGGGGGAAAATATCTGCAGCAGATCTGATTTGCCCTGTGGACCTTCACGTGGCACGCGTTGCGAGAGGTTTTGGATTAATCAACAGGAAGCAGACGGACTGGGAAACGGCGATGGAACTCACTCTGGCTCTTCGTGGAATGGACAAAAAAGATCCCGTGAAATACGACTTTGCTCTATTCGGACTCGGCGTAATGGAGAAATATTAATACATCAGTTCCTTCACCTTTTCCTTGTCTTCCTTTTCCTTTTTCAGATCGAACATCGTACCAAAAATCCGGTCCCAGAATGTAGTGCTTACGCCAAAACCTTTGTGATCATCCTTGTAATGATGAAGATGATGGTTTCTCCATAGAGGCTTCATCCATTTGAATGGAGGGTTCCATGCGTGAATGGCATAGTGCATACTTCCATAAAGTAGGTAGCCCAGAATGAATCCGGAGAAGAAAGTGAAAGCATATTCTTTCATTGCCAGGTACATTATCCCAAAAATGGTTGAAGCAATAATAATGCTGGGCACCGGTGGCATAAAAAGGCGCTCTTTGTCCCTGGGAAAATGATGGTGGTTGCCATGCATTACATAGATGAACTTCTGTGCCGATTCACTTTCTGCTACCGCGTGAAAAGCAAAGCGGTGCATGAGGTATTCGAAGAAAGTCCAGAAAAATCCTCCTGCAGCAAATGTGAATAATATGCCGAGATAACTGAAGTCCAGCTGGAAATGACTGAGGTATATAAAATAAATGATTACTGGCAGGTAGATCCCCCAGATCACCAATGGATGGGTCTTGGTGAGCATTTCCATATAGCTGTTACGGAAAAGCTGCGCCTGCCCCTTATTGTGAATCTTTTCAAACTTCATTTTCCCGGGATTTGTCCGACAAAAATAGGTCAAAACACGTTAAAAACCAGCCCTTATTACGATGACCGTTGGCCGTTGGCGGTTGGCAGATTCTCCCATACTTGCTTTAAGCTTTAAGCCTTGAGCTTTAAGCTTAAAACGTACATTTGCGGGAATTTAGAAAGTGACCCATATGTCTCATCCATCTTTGTCAGAACAGGAACTAATACGCCGGGAAAAGCTGAAATCTTTAAGAGAAATGGGTATTAATGCCTATCCTGCTGCCGCTTACCCGATAAATGCCTATGCAGCAATTATTAAATCTAACTATTCAGAAGAAAAAAAGGAAGAATTTGAATCTGTATGTCTGGCTGGCAGGATCATGAGTATCCGGGATATGGGCAAAGCCTCTTTTGCTGTGATTCAGGATAGTACAGGACGCATCCAATTATATATCAAAAGGGATGATATAGCCCCTGGCGAGGATAAATCATTGTACGATAAGTTGTGGAAACACCTTGTGGATTTGGGGGATATAATCGGAGTAAAGGGTTATGTTTTCATAACTAAAACAGGTGAAATTTCTGTTCATGTAAAGGAGCTGACTCTTTTATCAAAAGCCCTCCGGCCAATTCCTGTGGTGAAGGAAAAGGAAGGTGAAACTTTCGATGCTGTAACTGATCCGGAGTTTCGTTATCGTCAGAGGTATGCAGATCTCATTGTCAATCCCCACGTTAAAGAAGTTTTCATAAAAAGAACGAAACTGATTAACAGTATGCGTGATTTCCTTAATAAAGCAGGGGCTTTGGAAGTCGATACTCCGGTACTCCAATCCATACCAGGAGGCGCGTCTGCCAGACCTTTCATTACGCATCATAATGCCCTGGACATACCTCTGTATCTGCGCATTGCCAATGAGTTATACCTGAAAAGGCTGATTGTGGGTGGATTCGACTGGGTATATGAATTTAGCCGAAACTTCAGGAACGAGGGTATGGACCGGACGCATAATCCTGAATTCACAATACTGGAATTTTATGTTGCCTACAAGGATTATTTCTGGATGATGGCTACAACGGAGTCCCTGCTGGAAGCTGCTGCATTAGCAGTTAACGGAACCACAGTAGTTTCAGCAGGCGATAAAGAAATCGATTTTAAAGCGCCTTACAAAAGAATAAGTATTTACGATGCAATCCGTGAAGCTACCAAAGCGGATGTATCCGGGATGGATGAAGATGGATTGAGAGATTTGTGCAGGCAACATCATATCCCCGCAGACAATAGTATGGGGAAAGGGAAACTTATAGATGCGTTATTTGGTGCAACCAGTGAACATCGGTACATACAGCCAACATTTATCATCGATTACCCGATAGAGATGAGTCCGCTTACCAAAAAGCATCGGTCTGAAAATGGACTGGTTGAAAGATTTGAGCTTATCATTAATGGAAAGGAGATTGCAAATGCATATTCTGAATTGAACGATCCTTTAGATCAGAGAGAGAGATTTGAGGACCAGGTAAAACTCATGGAAAGAGGTGATGAGGAGGCTATGTTTATCGACAATGACTTTTTGAGGGCCCTGGAATACGGGATGCCACCGACTGCAGGAATAGGTATAGGTATTGACAGGCTGACAATGCTACTCACAAACCAGCCTTCTATTCAGGATGTGTTACTCTTCCCGCAAATGCGACCAGAAGAAAGCCTAAAGGTCAAAGCTTAAAGCGCAAAGCTGAAGGCTTAAAGCTTAAATTATGAGGTTGCAATCTTGCCTCAAAACCTAAGTAAAATTGCTTATATGTTATAATCGAAGTTTTTCACTGTAGTAGATCAACTTTCTGCATTTTCTATAACACACTGCAATTCATATAATAGCCTTAGGCCTTAAGCCTTAGGCCCTAAGCCTGTATCGTATTTTTACGAATTTTATCAGTATAAGATGAAAATGGGAGATCGAGCGCAATCCCGCTTGTACCGGCATATGTGATTTGTATGTTTACATCGTCATAGTGATAGACGTCCGGTTAGATGGTTCAATATCCAATTCCTAAGAAAAGCTAACTATGAAACCAACCAAACCATTTATCGGGCCCGATCACCGACAGTTAAAATCCAAATTCCACGAGAAGACCAAATCCGATGAAGTGTTAAAATTTGTACCCTATTGATGACCAACTTGGTAACGGTTAGGTTAAGTACAAACACATTCGAGGCCCTGGAGTATTCCAGGGCTTTTTTTACGTGCCTCAGGCTTTAAGCCTAATTCCTCGGCATTCCATTCTCCGGGAATGCAAATGGGCCTGTAATCTGATAGATGGTGTATCCGCTGAAATCCTGAGGTGCTTCGAGACCTGTGCCATACAAGATGGTCCCTCCTGCTTTATGGATCTGTACCGGTTTATCAGTGTAAAATTTTTCTGCTTTCTGATCCCACCAGAGTTCCTTACAATAAAGAGTATCTCCTTTCGTGATATTCATTACCACTACACTGTCCCGCAGATACACCTTCCCATCCTGTTCCCGCCATTTTCCATAATGGGCATTCATGATACTTTCTATTACAAGTGAATCATTATAGAAGTCAACATGAAGCGTATTTGGAAATTCAACATAGGGTGAATCTATTTCCTTCCTTCGCATATATGGTGCAGTTAGTTTGGCTTTAACTTTAGCACTTTCGCTCAGAAATGCAGTAATTTGCTTTCCTTCATCCACGCTGATCTGCTTCTGGCGAAAATTGGGAAGCGTTTTCATATTATTTTCACAGGCAGAAAAAAATCCGCATATAAAAAAAAATACCCAAACCCTGAATATCCGGAGAGATTTCAAATTGATAAATTATATTCACTTATTACATAAAGTCCCTTGAAAATAAGATCTGGGTCTTCTGTGATCTTTTTCCTGAGAAAAGGTTTGAAATAATTTGCATCACCGCCAGTCATCAGCACATGCAGCTTTTCATATCTTTCTTCATACGCTTCAATAACTCCGTCTATTTCTTTTGCCATGCCAAATTGTACGCCCGACTGGATATTGGTTTTCGTATCATATCCAGCCAAAGGAAAATTCCAATGGGGTTTCACCAAAGGAAGTTTGGCTGTTAAAAGCTCAAGAGATTTAAAACGCATTTCCATTCCCGGTGAAATACTGCCTCCTATGAATTGATGAAACCGGTTGATATAATTGTAAGTAACTGCGGAGCCAAGACCGATCACGAGATTATTATTTTCCGGAAAATAATGCGAGGCACCTACAACAAGCGCAAGCCTGTCGGCCCCAATGGCTTCGGGTTTTCCGACAGGTGTTGTAATGGGAACACGCGAATGATGATTCAGCTTGTGAAAACGAGTATTCGCTCCGAGTATGTCCTCCAATATGGATGAATGATCCACAACGGATGAAAGAATGC
>DATHNR010000238.1:0-2987 GCA_035485835.1 Puia sp. | reverse complement strand
ATCCATTCAAGTAAAAAATGCAATGCCTCTTTAGCTGAAATATTTGGCGTATGCGTATATGGAATCCATTGATCCAGGTGCAAATCAGCAGCTGAAATATTTTTATCCAGGCTAATTAGAAATCCAAGCCAGTAGAGCGTTTCAAGTGTTCTCAGGGATGTGGTTCCCACTGCTATTATATTTTGATCTATTTGTGAAATAAGTTTTTCTACAGCATCTTTTTGTACTTCGATATATTCTTCATGCATATGGTGATCTGATATTTTTTCAGTTTTCACTGGCATGAACGTGCCTGCTCCTACATGTAACGTGAGGAATAAGGACTGTATACCTTTGTCCGAAAGATCCCGCAGAAGTTTATCGCTAAAATGAAGCCCTGCTGTAGGAGCTGCTACAGAGCCCGATTCCTTGGCATAAATGGTTTGATATCTTTCTGCATCAGAACTGTTCGCGGTCCTTTTCAGATAGGGTGGAAGCGGAATCGTACCCAGCTGGTTCAATACTGAAGCAAATGGCAGGTAGGCAGGTGTCCAGGAAAATTCCACCGTAAAATCGTCTGTTCTTTTTTCAATGAAACGTGCCTCCAGCACGGTTTCATTTATTTTTTTCCTGAGTATTTGTCCATGTTTCCATTTGGAAGCACCTCCAATTAAGCAAGTCCATTTCACACTGCCGGTCTGCTCCATCGCATGGGCTATGCTTTTATATGAAAAATGTGGTTCAAGACAAAAGATCTCAATTTGTCCTCCGCTTGGTTTCTTAAAAAGGATTCTTGCTTCCACTACCCGGCTATCGTTAAAAACAAGCATGGAAGAGATGGGAAGAAACCCGGGGAGTTTCGAATACACTCCATCTTCTATCCTTCCTCCCTTCCAGACCAGGAGTTTGGAATTTTCTCTTTGTTCCAGGGGGAACCGCGCTATTTTTTCATCGGGTAGATCATAACCGAATTCTGAAAGGAAAAGTTCATCGGGGAATGAGGTTGATTTAGTCATCTGTATAGGTTATGCACAGATATTCACACGCATTAACATGTTATGCACAGCTTATTTTAATAATTAGTTCCTTGGATCGACTTATAACCATGCCTGTTGGGCATCTCATAGTGAATAAGTTCTGTGGAAAAATTAAAATCTTCCAAATTGTTTTGTAAAGTGGGAAAAAGTGTTATTTTGTGTCAATTATTAAAAACATTGTTTCAAGTCCTTATAAATGAACGGGTTTCTTGGAGAATACGAGGTAACGCTCGATGCAAAAGGGCGGTTTCTCCTGCCGGCTTCGCTCAAAAAGCAAACCGGAGAGGAAGCGGGTTCTTTTGTCATAAACAGGGGGTTTGAAAAATGTTTGGGTCTATATCCCATGAAAAGCTGGGAGCCCATTTTTGACCAGATCAGCAAGTTGAATGATTTTGACCCGAAGGTAAGGTCATTCCGGAGATATTTTTTGAATGGAGCGACAATGATGGAATTGGATGGGGCGGGAAGGTTGCTGTTACCACAGAACCTGAAGGATTACGCCGGACTGGAAAAAGATATCGTTCTGGTTACAGCGGTTAACAAGATAGAAATCTGGGATAAAGTTAAGTACCAACAGTTCTTTGAAACCTTTTCACCGGATGATTTCAGCGGCCTGGCCAATGAAGTGATGAATGGCAAACCAGATAAATGAATTATATGAGGGACCCAAATCCCGCATATCATATACCCGTATTGCTTTCAGAAGCGATGGACGGTTTGAATATCAGGGCGAACGGGGTCTATGTTGATTGCACTTTTGGCGGAGGTGGACATTCAACAGAGATCCTGTCTCACCTGAGTAAAGAGGGACGGTTGTTTGGATTTGACCAGGATGGAGATGCGAAGAGAAATAGTTTGAAAGATGAAAGATTCGTTTTCATCCCTAACAACTTTCGTCATCTGCAACGATTCCTGCGTCTGAATGGTGTGACGAAAGTTGATGGCTTATTAGCTGATCTTGGCGTGAGCAGTCACCAGTTTGATGAACCCGACCGTGGTTTTTCAACCCGGTCTGATGCAGACCTGGATATGCGAATGGACAAAAGGCAATCGCTTACTGCAGCATCCATTTTGAATACTTATGGAGAACAGAAACTTCAGGAAATATTCAGTTTGTATGGGGAGGTAACGAATGCGAAAACACTTGCAAGGACGATCGTTGGACTCCGGAACAAAACGCCTTTTCGTAACATCATTGGATTTAAACAGGCAATTTCTGATCTGGTAAAAGGTAATCCCAACAGGTATTTTGCACAGGTATTTCAGGCATTGCGACTTGAAGTTAATGATGAAGCAGGTGCGTTACGAGAAATGCTGGAGCAGACACCCGCTCTATTGAAACCAGGCGGAAGGCTTGTGATCATCAGTTTTCATTCGCTGGAGGACAGGCTGGTGAAACAGTTTTTCAGAAGCGGCCATTTTGAAGAAAAAGACGAACAGGATCCATTTGGATCCTCCCAATCAAACGCCCCATTCCGTACGATCACCAAAAAACCGATCGTACCATCTGCAAAAGAGATTAGCCTGAACCCGCGTGCAAGAAGTGCCAAATTAAGAATCGCAGAAAAAATATAAAGAATCCGGCCTGAATATTTTGGAATACAAGAACCGAAGAATAAAAAATATTTAGTCCTGAGAATATGAAAAAGTTAATCCCGAACTAAGAAATCTCAGTATGATAATCGTACCCTAATTTTTTTATTCATCACACTGCCATAATGAAAGTCTTCGGAACTAAAAAAAACAAGGCAAAAAGCCTTATCCGCTATCAGTGGATGGTAAAAAATCTGCCTTTTTTTCTTTTCCTCGCTTTCCTTGCAGTGATTTACATATATAACGGTCATTATGCAGACCGCGTTGTGCGTGATATCGGAAAAACGGGAAGGGAGCTTCAGGAATTGCAATACGAATTTAAGAGTCTGAAAAGTGAAGTTATGTTCCGAAGCAAACAAAGTGAACTTGCAAAAGCGG
>DATHNR010000237.1:0-4555 GCA_035485835.1 Puia sp. | reverse complement strand
CTCACTCCCACACTCTCACACTCTCACACTCTCACACTTCAGTATGTCCTTTCCGATAAGAGTTCTCTCCCTCTCCGTTTTGGCCAGTTTCAAAGCAGTTTTTAAATGCTGAATAGCTTTCTTACTGTCGTTTCCGGTATATAGATAGCCGAGTAATACGTGGTAAAGATGGTTATTTGTTAACCCGAGTTTCTCGGCCTCTTCAATAGCAACTGTTTTACCTTTTACTTTAGAAAGCGCATAGGTCCTGTTAAGTGCGGTAATCGGGGAATACCCGATGAACAACAACTGATTATATAATTGCAGGATGTTTTCCCATTTTTCTCCGTTATCTTCTTTGATTGTATGCCAGTATCCAATAGCAGCTTCAATATGGTAACTGCTCAATTCCTTTCCCCTGGAAGATTTATTTAAAAAATAGTGGCCTTTCAAAATCAGTTCTTCATTCCATAATGCAACATCTTGCTCTTCATAACGTATGATTTCTCCATTTTCATCTACTCTCGCTTCGAAACGGGATGCATGAAAACACATGAGGGCAAACAATGCCTCTACGCTTGGTTTGTTTGTCTTTTCATTTTCAATAAGTAGCAGTGTCAGACGCATAGCTTCAAGACAGAAATCTTTTCTTAATACTGAATCCTGACTGCTGGAATAATAACCTTCATTAAATAAAAGATATAAACTGGTTAAAACGGCATCCACTCTTTGATTGATCTCCTCCGGAGACGGCAAGACAATTTTAATTTTCTCGGTTCTCAATTTTTCCTTTGCCCTTGTAAGCCTCTTGTGAATGGTTTCTTTATTGGTTAAAAAGGCGTCAGCGATTTCATCTATTCCAAAACCGCATAAAATTCGAAGGATCAGGGCAATTTGAGACTCCATAGACAGAAGAGGATCTGCAATGGCAAACATCATTTGCAACTGACTGTCTTTTATATTTTCCTCAGAAAGATCAATATCGGTTTCGGGAATCGATTTTTCATCACCGATAACCGCGGAACGTACTTTATGCTGGAAAACAGCATTTCGTTTTATCAGGTCACGTGCTTTGTTCTTGGCAACCGTATACAACCAGGCAATAGGATTGTCCGGCAGTCCTTTGAGTCCCCATGTTTCCGCGGCTATTAAAAAAGTATCACTGGCAATATCTTCTGCCAATGCAAATTGTTCAAATCCAAAATGCCTGACCAGTACCGAAATAATTTTTCGGTATTCCGTACGGAAAAGATGCGGGAGCAATTCTTTTTCATGCATGATGAAATCTCTTATCGACGACCCTAAGTTAAAGTTCCATCGGAACTATGGTTCTGACTTCCACATTCCCGCCGATCGTTAAAATCGGGCACCCTTTTGAAATTTCCGCCGCTTCATCCATGGTCTCAGCCCTGATAATAATATAACCACCGATCGCTTCCTTAATTTCAACATAAGGTCCGTTTGTTACAATAGCACCCGGCTTCACTACTTTGCCTTCGTCTGACAAACGGTTACCTGAATTAACCAGTTTATTGCGGGCGGCGATATTTCCCATCCAGTTTTGCCATTCCTTCATCATATTTTGCAACTGCTCCGGAGAAGGCTGAATACCGTTCGTTTTAAAATCCCTCCTGAAAATCAATAAAAATTCGTTCATTTTATAAGTTTTTGAGTGTTTAAAGATCCATGACGAATGGAGCCGAAAGAAAAGGACAGGATATGAGCAGTTTCTTTAAGAAAGTTAAATCAGCATGGTTATAATGCAACATTTTAACAACTGTTGTGTCCTTACCCGTCGACGACTGCTTTCGAATAACGGACAATCACCGTATCGAAACCGGTCAGTTTTTCACTTCATTAGATGATTACTGAATTGATTACTAACCACTTGTCTATCTGGCATTGGGTTAGATCGTATTGAATATGGATAACCCTTATTCAATATCGGTCAGTAAGAAGGAATAATTTTCGATGAAGGAAAAGTTATGGGAAAAATAATTCATTAATCTTTTAAAATTAGAATCATGAAAGTCATTTTAAGCTTTTTATTCATCTTTTCTGCAATTCTTGTACAGGCGCAGAATTCGCAAAAAGGATTGCTTTATTTGAGCAAACCCTTATCGGCAGAATCAATTAATCAGGTGGAAGCAAAAACCTCCGGAGGCGGTATTGAAGTTACCGGTGTAAATCCTTCAGAAGCCCGTATTGAAGTGTATGTCTCTGAAAATGGACATCACAATTCCTATTCAAAAGAAGAGATTCAAAAAATGATTACAGAAGATTATGACTTTTCCGTAACTGCTTCAGGGAATAAACTGACAGCCATTGCAAAATCTAAGAAAAATTTCAGAAACTGGAATAATCAGTTAAGCATTTCTTACAGTATTTATGTTCCGGTTGCCTGCGCTACCCAATTAAATACCAGCGGCGGCGGAATAAGTATTTCGAATCTGAATGGTGAACAACATTTTTATACCAGCGGCGGTGGGTTAGAAGTAAAAAACCTCAGTGGAAAAATAGTTGGTCGCACTTCTGGTGGCGGAATTACCGTTTCAGATTCTAAAGACAATATCGATCTCGAAACAAGTGGTGGTGGAATTGAAGCAAGTCATTGTTCCGGAGAAATAAGACTGAATACTTCAGGAGGTTCTCTGGATTTAAAAGATCTGAATGGGAATATCCGGGCAACTACCAGCGGTGGAAGTATAGATGCGGAAAAAATAACAGGGGAATTTAATACCAACACTTCAGGTGGGAATATTTCCCTTACCGGAATAAGCGGAAGCCTGGAAGCTTCTACAAGCGGTGGAAATATAGATGTTCAGGTAACAGAAACAGGCAAATACGTCAGGCTGAGAAATTCCGGTGGAAGTGTTCATTTGGAAGTTCCAAAAGGCAAGGGGCTTGATCTGGATATCCATGGAGACAGAATCAAAACAGAAGGTCTGAATAATTTCAGCGGCTCACTTGAAAAACAATCCATTACCGGAACCGTGAACGGCGGAGGCATACCTGTTGATATCAATGCCGGTAGCGGAGGTGTAACCCTGGCAATAAAATAAATCTGTAAGTCCACACATTTCTAATCAACGTTAAAATCAAAGACGGATACAATGGATCCGTCTTTGATTTTTTCATGCGCCCGAAGTTGTATGTGGAAATAGTTTTTTTCTTATCCGCTTTCGAAAAATATAATATATAGTTATTGCCGGGAAAATTAGCATATATATCAAACCTGCGTATCCTGCTTTCTCATCTTTAAACAGAAAGCTAAACAGAAGAGAACATAGTCCTACACTTACCATAATTATTTCTTTATATATATCAGACTTGCAATCAAATTTTTTAATGGGAGTAAAACCCATTTGTGTTGATTTTCTATATGCATTAAAATACATTAGTGAAAAAAGAAGATATATAGCTATGAATCCAAGTGCGTAAACCATCATAAGAGTGGGCACCTGATAAGCAGTAATTTTCATTGGTGATTTTTGCGGCCCGTAAATTTGATCACTGAACATCGAGGTAAATAGAAATTTAAGGGGGTAGGTATAAAAAAGTACAATAAACAATAATGCCGCATTCAGAACAATTGTCCATCCATCTTCCATTCCATATTTTCTGAAAAAACGGTGTTGTTCCGCCCAGATGGAAATCAGAACCGTAAAACTGATGGCGAAAGGGAAAAATCCCCTCATGCTGGTAAGCAGATCTTCGAAACTCTTTGGGACTTCCAGAGAAACGATCAGCAGTGTTACTGCGAATGCAAATACGCCGTCACTAAAAGTTTCTATTCTCTGAACCTCAAAATCGCGTTTTCTTTCAGTCCCGCTTTCTGTGGGACGGCCGGAGGAAACAAGTTTTCTTATCATGTAAAAAAGATTTTCAACTTCGATGTTAAATATCCGGTTAACCGCGCAAATGCAGGGCCCTGGGACGCACAAAAGAACGCAGGCCCGCATGGGAGAGCGCCACACCAAACCCTGAATGTTTTCTTCCACTCCAGGGCAGGGCAGCGGATACCCTGTCACAGCAGTTCCAGTATCCGGATCCTGTATTGATCTGCTTTAGTATTTTTTCTGCTCTGTTTTTATCAGCGCTGTAAACGGCAGAAGTTAAACCATATTCTGTATCCTGCATTAACCGTACAGCATCTTCATCCGTTTTAACTTTCATGATGCCAATGACGGGTCCGAAGGATTCCTCCTTCATCACCTGCATATCGTGGGTTACATCAACTAAAATAGTTGGTTCAAAATAATTTCCCTTCCTGTTCATGCGTTTTCCCCCTAATAAAAGTCTTGCGCCTTTCGCCAGCGCATCAGCCACCTGATTTTCTAAAATATTTATCTGAGCCTTCCTCGTCAGTGGGCCAAAATAAACACCTGGTTCAGTTGGTTCACCAATTTTCCAGGAGGCAACTTCTTTGACGAATTCCCTGATATATTCATCATAAACTGATTCATGAACATAAATCCTTTCAACGGAACAACAACTCTGACCATTATTATAAAACGCCCCGTCTGCTGTTGCTGTTGCAACCTGTTTAATATCGGCAACATCATCCGAAACATAT
>DATHNR010000236.1:0-3543 GCA_035485835.1 Puia sp. | reverse complement strand
AGTTTATGTCTTCTCGCAACGCGGTCCATAATATCCATGAGAAGGGTATTGTGGTCCACTGCAACACTTATTTCTTCAAATATCGGTGCACATTCGAACTGGGAAGGTGCCACTTCATTGTGACGGGTTTTTAATGGTATTCCCAGTTTATAGGATTCAGTTTCAAAGTCGCGCATGAAAGCATATATCCTTTCAGGTATGGAACCAAAATAATGATCTTCCAGTTGCTGGCCTTTTGCAGGCGGGTGGCCAAAGACTGTTCTTCCGCTCATAACCAGGTCGGGCCTCGCATTGGCAAGAGCTTCATCCACTACAAAGTATTCCTGTTCCCAGCCCAGTGTTCCGATGACTTTAGTGACATTTTTATCGAAATAGTTACAAACATCCACAGCCGCTTTATTCATAGCTTCCAGAGATTTCAGCAGGGGTGCCTTATAATCCAGTGTTTCGCCAGTGTAGGAAACAAATATGGTTGGAATACATAATGTTTTTCCCGGTTCGATTTCCATGATAAAAGGTGGGGAGGAAGGATCCCAGGCCGTATATCCGCGTGCTTCAAAAGTGGCACGAAGTCCCCCTGAAGGAAAAGATGAAGCATCCGGTTCCTGTTGAATCAGGGCGTCTCCTTCAAATTGTTCAATAGCAGTCCCGTCACCTTTGATTGCAAAAAAGGAATCGTGCTTTTCCGCTGAAGAACCCGTCAATGGCTGAAACCAGTGTGTATAATGTGTAACGCCTTTTAATTCAGCCCACTGCCTGAGTCCGGCAGCAATCTGATTGGCGACTGCACGGTCAATTTTCTTACCGCCTTTAATTGAACCGGTCAGGCTCTTGAATGCCTCGTCGCTCAGGAATTCCCTCGCAGTGCGGGTTGTAAATACATTTTCCTGAAAAATAGCCGTGATTTTTTCGGATCCGTCAAGGACAACATCTGTAGTTTTTGTTGACAGATCGTTAATTGCTTTTACTCTTAACGATTCCATTTAGAATAATTTTTATAAAAACGAATGTAAGCGATAATTCAGAAGGACGAAAAAAAAAGAGCTTTCTCCCGATTTTTTTAGAAAATCTTACAAAATTTATTGAATTAAATGGATTTTCTTATTATTTATCTATTTAAAATCCTATAAAATTCTAACATTACGGATAATTCTAATGTAATTTAAAAATCCAGTATCTGAGTTTTCGTTGAAGAAGCGGATTGCCGGCATAGAGGAACAGGGCCATCATAAGAAATGCAATGGACCGGTATCTAACAATTGCACCCGGAAAGGGTACGGTGAAACCTATTCCGATCAGCTGGCTGATACTATAAAACATGAAAAGCCAATAAACAGGATGATTTATCTGTTCCTTCCGATGGGGGCTGACTATAAAATAGATTAGCCCCGCTATCATGAAAAGGACATCCACAGAAGAAATGGATTGGAGCATACTTTTCCCTTCCCAGGGGTACGGGCGAAAAATACTATTTGCGGCTGCCTGTGGTAATATTCTGATAAAACTGAGCAGGCCTGGTTTAAGAGTATCCAACTGGTAGCGTGTATTCCCTTGTAAACGAAAAAAGTTTTCCTGTGCATGCTGAACAGGCAGTGAAAGCTGAAAGGCAGGGGGCAGAAACAAACTTGACAGAAAAATCAGGGCTCCCAGGAAATAGATCCGTTTAAAATATAAAGGAGAATTTTCTTTTTTCCTCAGGCTCAGCGAAAATGCTAAAAATGCCGGAAGAAAGAAAAGGAGGAACTGATACCTTATCAATAGCATTCCCAACAAACCAGCCAGGATACCGAATATTCTCAAGGCTCCCGGTTTACGCGCATAAGCCTGACTGTTATAAATTATCAACACCATAAAAAATAACAGAAGGGCTTCTGCTCGTATACCGCTGCACCAGAATATGACTGAGGGAATAAAAAAAACAAGGAGGAAATTCACTCCGATCCTGAGAGGAAACTCTTTGGCCAGTAGTTTAAATAAAAGTAACGGGCCGGGTATAGTTAAGAATTCAAACCATAAAACATCGATATAATAATTTTTTCCGCTCAGCAGATTCAGAAAAGCCAGGCCTTTGATCAAAAACCATCTTTCAAAATGGTCTATATAAAACAGGATGGCATCTCCATAATGATAGCCTGCCATTTCGAGTGAATATGAAGGCAGAAATTCATTAATGAACTGTAAAGGATGCCTGAGCAGTAAACCGGTTTGGTCTTTTGATTCGTTGAAATAATTCCAGGTATCGTCCCCCCCATAAAAATGCAGAAAAACCCATCCATATAAACAGCCCATGAATATTTTGAAAAACAAAATAGTCATCGTTTGATAAATGGAAAATTTGAAAATATTTCGCCGGATAAGAATATGCAACAAAATTGTCCCCGAAAACAGGTAAAAGAAAAAGAGTAAATATGTCAGCATTTGAACTTTACCTGATTTTGATTCCCCAAATCTATAAATTTGAATTTAATATCGACGGATGATCATCAATGAGCCCGGACAACATAAGAAAAAGATAACGCTTGTCGCCAACAGCGCTTGGTCTGTATATAATTTCCGTTTTGACCTTATCCGCCACCTTTTATTAAGTTTTGATGTATTGATCATCGCGCCAAGGGACGAATTTGCTAAAGAACTTATTAAAGCCGGTTGCACTTATCATGACATTCGTTTCAACAACCGTTCCGAAAATCCCATGCTTGATTACTCTTTATACAAATCTCTTGAAAGGATTTACAGATCAGAAAAGCCGGATTTCATCTTTCATTACGTAATTAAGCCAAATATCTATGGATCACTGGCTGCGGCTCGTTGTGGAATTCGGTCAATAGCGGTCATTACGGGACTGGGGTACACGTTTGACAGGCATAACTGGCTTAACCTTATCGTTTCTATCCTATATCGTAGGGCATTAAAAAAAGCGAGCGAAGTGTGGTTTTTAAACCAGGAAGACGCGCAGGTATTTATTCAGAGAAAACTGACCAGTGCAGAGAAAATAAAAATTCTACCCGGAGAAGGAATCAACACCTCACATTTTTCACCGCAGGAAAATAAAGCGGTGGCAAGAAGCAAGGCTTTCCAATTTTTGATGAGCACCCGCTTACTTAAATCAAAGGGGGTCGGAGTTTATGTGGAAGCGGCGAGGTTACTCAAAAATAAATATCATGATGTCCGTTTTGAACTAATTGGTTTTTTTGAAAAAAATCATCCTGATTCAATTTCGGAATCAGAAATCAGACATTGGCAGAAGAAAGGGATCATTCATTATAGCGGATTCGCACGGGACGTTAGACCTTTTCTCAGACAGGCGGATTGTTTTGTATTTCCCTCTTTTTATCATGAAGGAATTCCCCGTTGTCTGCTCGAAGCAGCCGCTATGGAAATTCCGATAATTACATCATTGATTACGGGTTGCAAAGAAGTAGTACAGGAAGGCGTTAATGGTTTTCTTTGTCCTCCAAACAACGTCACAAATCTGGCAGTAAGGATGGAAGAAATGATGGGTCTGAGTTCAGGGCAACGCGCAGAATTGGGCAGGAACGGACG
>DATHNR010000235.1:0-2259 GCA_035485835.1 Puia sp. | reverse complement strand
GCTTATACCATATTGAAGTTCGCGGGTTATGAATCCGAAGCCCGCGTGTATCTCAAAGAAATTTCATTGCCGGATACACTCATGACAAAAATGAAGACGATCCTCGGTGAGCTGGCTCCCAACAGTATTCTTCTCAGTGATAAAGACGCAGAGAACGCAGCGATCGTTTATCTGCAGGCAACTGGATGGAGGCCGGACATCATCTTCTTATTCGATCCGGCACTTCTGCAGCGCAGGGAACTTCTATATCTGGACAGCAAATATGCCGGGACTTTGTTCGGCGTGAACCGTTCGGTATATATGAATCCAAAATATACCTTTTCATTTCACGATCCGCAAAAAACGGACAGTACTCCAACATCACTAAATCAATTCCTGGATAGTTTGTCCAATAGCCCGGCGCTTAAGGGCGGCAATGATGATCTCCTGATGTATTCGGCAAAAAATACATTTTTGGAAGTCGATAAAAAAAAGGCAGAAAAGCTATACGGCCCGGGGCCTTTCCGGGGCGAGCTGCAAATCCCGTTTGAAAATAATTATCTCCTCATGAATGACATGATCTTCCTTTCTATCATGCAAAAAAATTTCCTCACGCGAAAAATTTATTTTCTCTATCCTTATTTTAAGGTTCAGAAAGAAACCGGCATGCTGAACCGGGGTCAGTATTTTGAACTCACACCGGTTTTATAAATTTGATGGTTTGTGCAGTCTTTATAAATTTTTCAAACCATTTCCTTTTCACGCAAACCACAACAACTGAACTTTTATCACGTTTTAATGATCTTCCAGGGTATATCAAACAAGCAAATTTTTACCATGATTAGAAGTTGTATTTTTTTATTGGCCTTCCTGGCTCTTAATTCCTGCCATTCAACTTCAAATGAAAATAACCTAACAGGTTACAAACTGGAATTCTGGAATAATTCGCCTGAAGCGAATGGCTGGACGAATGACTGGGAAAGATTATTAACCAGGAATCAAACTACAAACCTCAACAGAATTATCGATTCGTTTAAATCAAGTACGGGACTTGAAATAGCTATCATAACACTGGATACTGCATATACAACACCGGATAACTTTATGGATCTGGCATCACATATCCATGAAAAATGGGCTATAACAGAAAACTTTAAAGATTCAGGCTTCCTGATTTGTATTTCTTCAGGTTATCATATGATCGAAATTTTGAAAGGAGAAAAAGTTAAGAGTTTGCTCAGTTCGGACGAAGAGAGTAAAATTGAAGAAACCGGATTTGTCCCTTATTTTAAAAAATCCGAGAATTATGAAGGAATTCTGTTTGGACTTCATGAATTAATGGCAAATCTCAGTCCGAAAATTCAAAATCCAAATTCAAGGAAGAATTATCCAGTTCATAAATGAATAAGATTGATATCCTTATAAAGCGTTATTTTTTCATGTTTCCTATTTTAATTTTGTTATTAAACCTTAATGGGTTTGCCGACTATATCAGGCAGTTCATTGGACTGGTCATAATGCCGACATTAAAGACAACTGGTATTATCACATCAGTGGAGAGAGTTGATGCCGAGAACGGAACTTTTTTTGATTGCAATATCAAATACTCAATGTTTCATAAGAATTATATTTTGCCTGGTACTATATCGTTTGACGATAGAAAAGATGTTAAAATATCAGATTCCATTGCAGTACGTGTAAATCAAAAATATCCCACCCGGGCTACGATAAAAAGTGTCGTTGACTTAATATCAGAATTCTGCATAAGCTTATTTATAATAATCTGGTCACTGCACGGTATGGTTATTTTAACAGGTCGGGTTAAACGATTTTATTACAAAAAATAATGTGTCGGTTATATACACCGATTGTTTTTACTGAGAGTCATGGATATGAGGTGACCGAAACGCCTCATAAAGTACGCGTTTTGCGTACTTTACTGCGCTCCTGAAAATGAATTGCCGGCGGAATCCACAATAACCGGACTTCCGTTATTACCTCCGGTTCCCGATAAAGTCCAGATCGTGTTACCCGTCGCTGCGTCGATGGCATGCACGGTACCGTTTGAATCGCCCACGAAAATCCCGCCATTGGCCACCACAGGCCCCGGCTGATAGAAAGGATTTTGTATCAATTGAACATCCCAGATCAGATTACCCGATGGAGCATCGAAGGCTCTGAGATAACCACTCCCGCCAGTTGCAAAGATCGTATTGCCCACCATCTGTGCAAAAGAAGACCAGCCACCCCCGCTGTTCTTCCACAGCTGATTACCTGTTA
>DATHNR010000234.1:0-6117 GCA_035485835.1 Puia sp. | reverse complement strand
CGCACAGTGAGTGTGAATTGTCCTTTTTCATTTGTGATGGTACCATTGTTCGTTCCCTTTTCAATTACAGAAACGCCCCCTCTTAAACTAAAAGTACCATCACTGTTATGTAATCGAACTACTCCTTTTATTTCCAGCTGTTGCACACCTTTCTCATCTTTAATGGAAATGACAATCAGATTATTGTCCATGACATGATATAGCAAACCGGTAGATTGAAAAAGAATATTCAGTACTTCTTCGATGGTTGCTTCTTTGGCGTCTATGCTAACACTTTTGTTTTGCGGAACCAGGTCATCATTGTAAATAAAGCGGTATTTGGTGTTTTGCTGGATATAAGTAATTGCATATTTCAGTTGAACATCTTTGAGTTTGATGCTGAACCTGTCCTGGGAGTATCCCTTGGAAAATGCCTGGAATCCCGTGAAAATAAGCAGCAGTGCGGTTAATTTCATTATTATAAAGCACTTAAGTAAAGCTCTCCCGTTAAGGGGAAGTTTGTAGACTAGTCCTTTTTGCATAATTTTGAAATGAAAGGTTTGACAAGAGGGAACCGTCTATTTTTCAAGAGTAACGATTCCCGATTTTACTTTCCGGGAGATGTTCGTAGCATCTCCCTTTCTTTTGGTATCAGGTCATAGTTTAAATTTTAGTTTTATAAAATTATTTTACTCCTATCCATAGTTCATTATCTTTTATTTGATAGTTAAAATGGTAAGACAACTGCATAGCTTCCATGGTCTGCTTCAGGGTTTCCTTTTCAACAACACCTGAAAACCGTTTGGATTTGATTTCATTATCCAGGAAATGAATTTTTATATTGAACCAGTTTTCCATTTTTGGAGCCAGCTCGTCCATGGGTTCATTGTCAAATTCAAATCTCGACTGAAGCCAAACCGTTTCAGCGAGTACTTTGGCATGATCATTATGAAGAGCCGTGATCGAATAAATGGGCGCACCCTGATTCAATTTTCCTTCTTTTTGAATCTCTCCAACCGGTATAATGATCTTTTCATTGGGTTTAAGCAGGATCTTACGGTCCGGGTCCTGTTTAGTTGTGATTTCAATCAGTCCCCGTACGAGTGAAGTTTCAATTGTTTTTTCATTCGGATAAGCCTTCACATTAAAAGCAGTGCCTTTTACAGTTATGGTGATGGATCCGGTATGAATAATAAAAGGATTTTTTTCATTTTTGGTCACATCGAAAAAAGCCTCCCCGGTGAGGGTAACCTCCCTGCTCTGGATTCCGAAATTTCCGTTTCCATAACTGAGCTGACTGTTTGCATTCAGCCAAACCTGTGTACCATCTGGTAATTCAATTTTTGATTTAGAACCAGGCTGTGTAAGTATATAATTTGTGGTGGCATTTGAGATAGGATTTCCCCTGGTTTTATTTTTAATTGAATGGTAAAGGGCCCAGGGAGATGTTATTGCCAGAAACAAAACAGCCGCAGCGGTCCATTTTTTCCAGCTACTCATTTGTACCAGCCAGCCTAATTTAATTTTACCCGAATTCAATTGATCCTCAATCCTAAACCATACATTTCTACTGATTTGAGTTTGTGGAATGGTGTCCAATGGGGAGTCCCATAACTTTTCAACCAGTTCATTCGTAAAACCAAGATGGGAATGCTCCTTTAGAATGGATTCCAGTTCCTCCAGTTCAGCCGGGCTTGCTTCACCGTTTTTTTTCTTGCCAAAAAGAATCCAGAATCTGTCCGGGAGCATGGAATTTCAGTTAATGTTTAGAATCTACAGTGTAAACGACTTAATGAAGACCCCACCCCCAAGAAGAGAAAAAATAAATTGTGGATTTATTAGAAGAGAGCAGATGTTTATGGGAATTTCGACCTGACTGACCTGGGAAGAAATTTATTTATGACGGCGTGAATTTTTTTTAATGCGATTCCTACCTGGTTTTCTACTGTTTTGATGTTAAGATGCAATAGTTCAGCTACTTCCCGGTATTTCAAACCATCTTCTTTTACCAGTTTGAATATTAACCTGCATTTTGTAGGAAGCTCATTGATGGCCTTATTGATTTGATTAATAGCCTCCTCCGTTATCATGAGGTCTTCCGGAGTAGCATCCACCCGATAAAAAGGTAAGGCCACTTCATCCAGATTAATACTTTTTTTATTCCCGTATTTACGCAAATAATCACGACTGCAATTTTTAGTCATTACATACAGGTAAAAAGTAAAATTCTCGATTTTACCCAATTGTGCCCTCTTCTTCCATACTTTAATGAAAACATCTTCCACAACTTCCTCCGCCATTTCCTTGGACCGGACTATTGCAAATGACAGTTGGAATAATTTGTTACTGAAAAGGTCATACAACACTTTGAGGGCCATTTGGTCACCATTAACCAGACCGGTTTGAATATCATATGTTTCAAATGGCTGCAAGACTACAATCGTTTACTTTATTTAATTATCTGCGGATTTAAATGTACGTAAAGGAATCCAGACCTGTGTCTTGGAACCCGATTGACCAGCGTCTGCAAAAGGAACCAGCACAAGTTTTGATCCGTTACTAACGGTGAAACTGTAAGCCTGGTTACCGATCCATCCGGCCGTTAAAGCAGCCGGATCTTCATTCAATTTTATTTTCGGATTTTGTAATTGTTTTTCAGATATGGACAAAGGATATGCATGATTCAGTGAACTATCGGCGGAAAGAATTTGTGGGCCCCTTTGAAAAGCAATAAAATCTTTATAGTTATGGCCTCCTTGAATAATTTTTACCGGTATATCAAAGTCAATTATAATTTTTTCTCCCGGCTCCCATAATTTTTCGATCGTGAGGTAGCCATTATCTGCAGTACTATATTTCTTTCCATGCACAGTAGCAGTAAATCTTGTCGTCCAGCCGGGAACACGAAAGGAGACTGGAAAGACGGAAGACCGGGATGGACTAACAGTATAGACTATGCGCCCAACTGTTGGAAATTCACTTATGCCTTTTACAGATAATCCTATGTACTGTTTGTTATTTGTAAAGATTGAATCTTTTACTTCGGTTGATTCCATCAAAAGAAAAGTCGGGATACCCGATTTCAGGCCATAATTGAAAAGAGGAATCAGCGAAATTCCTCTTGGTACGCTGGAAAGGCAGCAGGTTATATCACATGAATAAGGTTTTTTATCCATGAGGGAAGTATAATAACTTACACATCCTGTTTGTGGATTTTCTGCCGCGAGCAAATGATTATATACAGATTTCTCAACCTGATCCATGTATTTAACTTCCGCAGTAAGTGTGAAAAGCTGATAATTTAATTGTATCCAGGTGGTAGTAACACAGCCTTCTCCGATATTATCGCGAATGGTGGCAGGTAATTCATCCTTTCCCTGAAACACTTCAAAAGAACTGGAGGTTCCCGTTATATAGAGTCTGTTATTAACAATGTCATTCCAGGCAATGATTACCGGCTGAAGAAGATCTTTTTCTCCGGTAAGTTTATAGAGCTTAATAATTCCAACGAGGTTGGACAACATTTCATAAGCTTTGCCATCAGCTACTTTGTTTACTTGTTTCACAAGAAGCAGATCCTGAATAATTTTAGGACCGTTCTTTTGATTATAAGCACGTAAAATATATCTGGTAAATTCCAGATATCTTGATTCACCCGTGTAGCGATATAATTCAACCATAGGATCGAGGATGCTGGTAGCGGCCATTCCGACATGTTCGCCGGCTGAGATTATGTCCAGCTGGCCAGGATTGTTTCCGAATGTTTTAACCATCAGGTTTCCAATCTTTATTGCTGCATCCAGTGCGGGCTGGTAACCAAAAGTTTTATAATATGCTATAAGACCTATAAGATCATATTTATGTACCCAGACATCCCAGCTTGTCCAATATTTATCAGGAGTATAAGTTCCCAGGTAACCATCGGCGAGTTGAGAACTCAATAATACCATCAGTATATGATCCATTTGTTTTTTCAGATCCGGATTATGTGAATACTGCCAGGTATTGCAGGCCGTTTCCAGGTATTTACCAACATGTTCACCAATCCAGTCCTGCTTTCCGGGTCTTGATAAAAATCCCGATAACATAGTCTCCTGATCTATTTCCAGCAATCTTTTTTCGAGATTGATTTCCATCCGAAGTCCCAGTATTCCACCGATCCTCTGATTTTCATAAGGCGATGGTACATAGATATCATGTACTGCATTGGGTACAAGGGGCTTTATTACCGCGGGTATATATTGAGCAATCAGATTATGATAAGAGAATAATAGTAAGATGAGTGATATGGGAAATGAACCTTTTTTTCGCATAACCGGTATATTCAAATTGCTGATCTAAAAGTATAGATTTTTCGGGAAGTAATATTTTTCCATAACTTAACCTTCTTTAAGGATGATTTTTTCCAAACGATTGGACCATATGATAAAATTTCTTTTACCTGTTTCCATTTTATGTATGCTTGCTTCTTCTTCGTGTAAAAGCCCTGACAAAAATGATACGGATTATGCTAAAGGCTCGTTTGGTTATGACCTCCGATTTCTGGAGAAGTATGATTCTGTGATCGTATTGAAATCGGGAGATGGAGATGCCATGATTATTGTTTCTCCAAAATATCAGGCAAAAGTTTTTACCTCTTCTGCGGAAGGAAATAGCGGACAGAGTTTTGGATGGGTCAACTATAAAGCCTTTAATGCAGTTGCTGATCCACATATTAATGCATATGGTGGCGAAAATCGTCTTTGGCTGGGACCTGAAGGAGGAAAGTTCTCTTTATACTTTAAACCTGGAGTCCCAATGGATTTTAATAACTGGAAAACTCCCGCAGCCTTTGACACTGAAACCTGGACGGTAGTCAGTTCAGATGCAGTTTCCGTGAATATGAGTAAAGATATGAACCTCATAAATTACCAGGGCACAGAACTGGCATTAACTATTAAGAGAAATATAAAAATTCTTGAAAGGCAGGATATCATCAGCAAACTGGATATCAGCATAGACGATTCAGTAAAAACTGTTGGGTATACATCTGAAAATACGCTGATCAATAAAGGCAAACAGCCATGGACAACCGAAACGGGAATGCCCTGCATCTGGATCCTTGATATGTTCAATCCTTCAGATCAGACTACAATTATAGTCCCGTTCATGGGTGATTCTGCTACTAAACCTGCAACAACTGATTATTTTGGAGAGATCCCTGCGAGCAGAATAAAATATACTGACAGCGTTCTTTTTTTCAAAGCAGATGGTAAAAATAGAGGGAAACTTGGCATACATCCATCACGCGCGAAAAATATAGCAGGCAGTTATGATGCAGAAAAAAAAGTTTTAACCATTATATTATTTGATATTGATAACGAAGGAAAATATTTAAATCAGGAATGGAATACTGTTAAACCTCCTTTTAGCGGAGATGCAGTCAATGCTTACAATGATGGTCCGCTTGCATCCGGAGGCCAACTTGGACCTTTCTATGAACTGGAAAGTGTATCACCCGCCGCATTTCTTGAACCGGATAGCTCTCTTGTTCATCATCACAGCGTCTTCCATTTTACCGGATCTGAGAAAGAATTAAATGCGATTGCTGAAAGAAAATTAGGCGTTTCACTGGAAAAAATTAAAAATGAATTACCATGAAATATCCTTCTATCGGAATCAGACCGATTATAGACGGGAGACTTGGCGGAGTAAGAGAATCGCTGGAAGAGACCACGATGCAGATGGCAAAAAATGTTGAGAAGCTCTTTGTTAAAGAACTACGTTATCCTGATGGCAGTCCTGTTCATTGTGTGATTGCCGATAGTTGTATCGGAGGCGTTGCAGAAGCAGCTGAATGTGCGAATAAATTTGAAACAGCCAATGTCGGAGTTTCACTTTCTGTTACGCCCTGCTGGTGCTATGGTAGCGAGACAATGGATATGAATCCGATTCTTCCAAAAGCCATATGGGGTTTCAATGGAACTGAAAGGCCCGGAGCGGTTTACCTGGCAGCGACACTTGCAGCACATAATCAGTTGGGCCTTCCTGCTTTTGGCATATATGGAAAAGATGTACAGGATCTTGGTGACCCGGAAATTCCGGCTGATGTACGTGAACGGCTACTGAGTTTTGCAAAAGCAGGACTGGCCGCAGCGA
>DATHNR010000233.1:0-11294 GCA_035485835.1 Puia sp. | reverse complement strand
TTTCTTCCCTGAGAAAAAACTCCATGGCCTGTGTGGCGTTGAATACATGCCCATTGGCTTTTGCTGAAGCCCAGCGTTACCTGCCTTCTCTGATCAGTAAACTTGAGCCCCTGCTCAAAAAATACGGTCTCGGGGAAGAAGATATCATACTGCGAATGACTGGCTGTCCTAATGGCTGCGCCAGATCATATATTGCCGAGATTGGTTTCATTGGAACCGCGCTGGGTAAATACAACCTTCAACTGGGTGGCGATCATGCCGGCATGCGCCTCAATAAAGTATATAAAGAAAGTCTGGACGAAGCGGCCATTTTGGAGGAGCTTGACCTTCTTTTTTCTCAATTCGCCAAAGAAAGAAATGAAAAGGAATCATTTGGGGATTTTGCTGTGAGGAAAAAGCTTGTTTGATTATTATTTATCAATTATTGATTATTAATGGACCTGTCAATAGCAGGGTTAAAAGCAATTATTTTGGTAAGCATGATAAATAATTAAAATAAATCTACAAAGTCTACTAAATTAATAGGGAATTGTCTATTTTCGCAGCCACGGTCAATGATCAACGATCAACGATCAACGATCAACGATCAACGGTCAACAGTAAACGGTAAACTAAAAAATGAGCGAAATAAAAATACCAGGGGTGTTAATCAATGAGGCGGAGAAAAACCATCTCTTCCCTGTATTTCTAAAACTTGAAGATCTGGAAGTTTTGGTTGTTGGTGCGGGTAATGTGGGTCTGGAAAAGTTGACAGCCATCCTCACGAATGCGCCGGGCAGTTCTGTTACGGTCGTTGCAAGAGAAATTTCCCAGCAGGTAAAAATCCTGGCGGAGTCTCATCCCAAAGTTAAACTCATTGAAAAAGCATTTGAACCTGAAGACCTTGACGAAAAAGAAATTGTAATTGTAGCAGTGAATGATAGAACCATCAGCAACTATATCCGCGTACTTTCAAAACAAAAGAAATTGCTGGTGAATGTGGCCGATACACCGGAATTATGTGATTTTTATCTGGGATCGATTGTAGATAAAGGCAACCTGAAAATTGCCATCTCCACAAATGGCAAATCACCGACCATCGCCAAAAGGATGAAGGAACAGTTAAATGAACTTATTCCGGATGAAATTGAAGGCGTGATTCAAAATATGCATTCGATACGTCAGGATTTGAAGGGCGATTTTGCTGATAAAGTGCGTCAGCTCGATGACCTTACCAAACTGCTGAGTGCTAAAAAGGAAAAACTGGAAGAAGTCAGCAGGCCGATTGGAAAAAACTGGACCAGGATCGTTCTGTTTTGCCTGCTTGCTTTTTTATTTATGCTGCTGGGCCATGCCATACTTTCTTATTTCCCGCTGCGTGATATCGGTTCAGGAATAAAAAGGATTCCTGAATATATTAACATACCTACATTTCTTATGATGCTCCTGACTGGTTTCCTGGCCCAGATGGTAGACGGCTCTATGGGAATGGGTTATGGAACCATTTCAACAACTTTTTTGCTCGCCATTGGAGTCAATCCGGCAATCGTGAGCAGTCGTGTGCACACTGCCCGTGTTTTTTCCAGTGGTGTTTCAGGGTATAGCCACCACCGGTTTGGGAATATCAATAAAAAATTATTCAGAACTCTTGTCATTCCTGGGGTGATCGGTGCGATTTTGGGTGCAACGCTGGCATTTTACGGTCAAAAATATTCCGTTTATGTGCGCATCCCTCTTTCTATTTATACACTTTACCTCGGATATTTTATTGTAAAAAAAGCATTCAGAAAAAAAAATATTCAATATAAAATCAAGAGTGCAGGATGGCTGGCTTCTGCCGGTGGTTTTATGGATGCATTTGCCGGCGGTGGCTGGGGGTCACTGGTAACCGGTACACTCATTTCGAAAAGAAGAAATCCGCGTTATGTGATCGGATCCGTTTGTCTCGCTGAATTCTTTGTGGTGTTGTTCAGCGCGATCACGTTTTTTATTTTTCTGAAAACATTTTTTATTATGGATGTTGCCGGACTTATACTCGGTGGACTGATTGCAGCACCCATCGCAGCCCGTCTTGTCGGGAAAATTCCATTAAGAACGATGTACATAGCTGTCGGTTTAGTGGTAATCATTACCAGTGTTCTTACGTTATACAAAGGAATTCTAAAAATAATATAAGCTCAAAGCCTAAAGCTTAAAGCCAAAAGCTTTATGATGATAAATGAAAATATTTTAACCCTTAAATAGTCTATAATATTGATAGACTTTATTTGTAAAACAACCAAATGAAACTACAACTATCCGAACGATGTAGATTTTAAGCCCAAAGCATAAAGCCTGAAGATTTTGACCACACCCCCACCAATGGCTTAATAGCGAACAACGCTATCATAAGAAAATTTTTTCTTTAACAACCAACTGCTTTCAAAATGAACATCATCATTTTTCGTCGACTATTTATTTTTGTCATTTCAATATTTCTTGTTAATTCAACATGGGCGCAGGGTAATAACCTGATTTATGTATCCGGAAAAGTAGCAGATAAAGAAACAGGCAAACCACTCGATGGGGTAAGTGTCCAGATCAAGGGAACGATAGCAGGTACTATTACCAGTGATTCGGGAACTTTCAGCATCCGCACAAAAAATAAATTTCCCCTTACACTTGTGTTTACTTCTGTTGGATTTTCACCGCAGGAATTCACCGTTAAAAGTATTGATTCAAAATTATATATAGCCCTGGAAACCCAGACTGCCCTTGGACAGGAAGTCGTTGTTACTGCTTCACGCGTTCCTGAAAGCAGGTTGAAGTCTCCGGTGGCTATTGAAAAACTGGACATCAGGGCTATCCGCGAAACAGCATCACCTAATTTTTATGATGCACTTCAAAATATTAAGGGGGTACAAATGACTACTTCCAGTTTGACTTTTAAAATTCCCAATACACGCGGTTTTAATATTCCCAATAATTTTCGTTTTGTACAACTGGTAGATGGTGTGGATATGCAATCTGCAACATTAGGTGTTCCACTTGGGAACGCAATTGGCCCTACAGAATTAGACATCGCAAGTGTGGAAATCACACCGGGTGCAGCATCGGCTTTATATGGCATGAATGCAATAAACGGCATGGCAAACCTTATTACCAAAAGTCCTTTTCTATACCAGGGGCTCAGCCTGTACCAAAACACAGGCGTAAATCATGTAGATGGTATTGATGACGCCCCGAGCATACTAACTGAATCGGCCATTCGCTATGCAAAAGCATTCAATAACAGGTTTGCATTTAAATTAAATTTGGGCTACATGCAGGGAATTGACTGGAGATCCAATTCAAAAAATGATCAGAATCCAAATAACCTGCCCAGTGCAAACCCTTTATTTCCGGCCCTCAACGGTCCGTCTAATAATACAGCCTACGATGGCTGGAATAAATATGGCGATGATGCATTGGCCGGAAGCAACCTGATCTCCCTGAGTGGACTTACTATAGATGGAAAACCCAATCAGACTTTGCGTATTGCAAGGACCGGATATTGGGAAAATGATTTAGCAGATCCCAAAGTCAGCAATTTAAAATTTGACGGTCAGCTGAACTGGAAAGTTTCCGACAATGCTGAACTTTCTTATGGGTACCGCTATGGAACGATGGATGGAACTTTTCAGAGGGGAAATAAAATCAGGTTGAATGGTGCATCGGTGCAAAATCATCATATTCAACTTCAGGGGAGTAATTATCAGATCAGTGCTTATATGTCCATCGAGAATACAGGCCATTCATATAATATAAAACCTCTGGCTGATAATATGGATCTTCATACGGGAGGTGCATCAGATACCAAAACACCCACAAGCTGGGGCACAAAATATAAAACTGCCCTTAACCAATATGTTGCCACACATGGCGGAGCTTTAACTTCAGCCAACCTGGCAGCGGCCAATCAATATGCGCGCACGCAGGCAGATTCAAGCAGGGTGCAACCAGGTACTGCTGCTTTCAAATCATTGATGGATACAATTATTAATATCAATAACTGGGATATTAAAGCAGGTACAACACCCGATGCGCCCGTAACTGGAGGAGCGGCACTTTGGCAAAGAAGCCGTTTGTACAATGTGGATGCACAATGGGATCTGACACAGTACACGAAGACATTTAATTTACTCATTGGTGGCAATGCGCGTTTATATGATATTATTCCTGATGGAAATAATTTTGTTGACTTTTCAAGGCCTCTTTTGGAACGCAATAAAGAATTACCTAACGGAACTTTTGGTAGTCTGGTGGCTTATAAAAATATTGGCGGATTTTTCCAGGTTACTAAAACCTTATTCGATGAAAAATTAAAATTGTGGGGATCACTTCGTATAGATTATAACCCATATTATAAACCCATCTGGACTCCCCGCATTGCCGCGGTATATACATTTAATGAAAAGCACAATTTCCGTTTCACATTCCAGGAAGGATACCGTTTTCCCGCACTCTTTGAAGCATTGTCATTTGTAAACAATGGCCGTGTCAGACGGGTAGGCAGTCTCCCTTTTATCAATGATGGCCTGGGCTATCTCCAGAACAGCTATACACAGCAATCTGTAGTAAATTTTAATGCCGTAGTAAGTTCTCAGGGAAATTCAGATGCCGTTGCACTTGCCAACCAGAACTTATTGCAGGTAGCCAATCTGCCGGATGCGAAACCTGAAAAAATTACATCATTCGAATTCGGATACAAATCCATTTTACTCGACAATTCACTGGTCGTAGATATTGACGCCTATGTAAATCAGTATAAAGGATTTCTCGGGCAGGTTCAGGTATACGTTCCAAACGGAGTTGATGTTGGTACAGATGCAGGCGTACTGGCTATGCTGGACCGCAACCGGGACCCTACAACAGCATCGGGTGGAAACGCAGCCAGCCTTGGACAAAGCCGCTATCGCGTTTATACAAACGCCACAAGCACTTATTATAACTGGGGTTCCGCACTGGCTGTGACGTATAATTTTTATTTAGGGTACACGATTAACGGGAATGTGAATTTCAATAATATGAAAGCGAGCAACCCGAATGATATCTTCGTTACGGGATTCAATACCCCGCAATGGAATACGGCTCTTTCTTTTGGAAATCCAAGACTTGGGAAAAATACTGGTTTTAACATTACCTGGAGATGGCAGGATTCTTTTCTCTGGCAGAGCCCGCTTGTAAATGGAGAGGTTTCAGCCTTCAATACAATTGATGCGCAGATAAATTACCGCTTTCAAAAGGAACATATGATCATTAAACTGGGTGGTGCAGATCTCCTGAATCACAGGTATATTCAATATGCGGGTGGCCCGACCCTGGGCGCTATTTATTATGTGGCTGTGACCATCGACGGACTTTTACAGTGAGTGCCATTTATCACAATTTCAATTTAAACACTTCGATTTAAGAACAATTGAAGTATATTTGTGTTGATAGATAAACAGGCATGAAAAATAGAATTTTCCCAATTTGCTGTTGTTGTTGTATTGCAAACCGGACTAACCGGGTGGGGAATATTCTTTTATAGATATAAATAATTTTAAAACTATACGGAAGCTCCACTCTTGTGGGGCTTTTTTTATTTAATATATGTTCAACACCATCAACAGTGCATCTCCAGTAATGAAAGAAAAACTGGCTGCCCTTCGATCGCAAATCGGAAATACTCCTCTCGTAAGCTTTCCGAATATCTTCCGGAAGGAAAATGTATTGCTTTATGCTAAAAAGGAATGGGAACAGCTTTCGGGAAGTGTTAAGGCGAGGGCTGCTTTTGCTATTTTCAGGGATGCCATCGAAAAGGAACAGCTTTATCCCGGCAAGATACTACTGGATGCGACCAGTGGAAATACGGGAATCGCCTATGCCCGGATCGGCAGAATCCTTGGCATTCCGGTTTCTCTCTGCTTACCTGAGAATGCTTCTTCAGAAAGAAAATCAATACTCCGTAAACTGGGAGTTGATCTTATCCTGACCTCACGTTTTGAAGGAACCGATGGTGCGCAGGAGGTCGCCCGGTCATTAGCTGAGAAATCCCCTGACTTATATTTTTATGCAGATCAATATAAAAACGAAAATAACTGGAAAGCCCATTTTGAAGGAACGGCTGTTGAAATACTGAAAGAACTTCCCCAATTAACACATTTCGTTACCGGTCTCGGAACGACGGGGAGTTTTGTTGGTACGGGCAGGAGGCTTAAAAAGGAAAACCCACAGATCCGGCTTATTTCCCTGGAACCCGATAATCCACTGCATGGCCTGGAGGGTTGGAAACATCTTGAAACAGCTTTGGTTCCGGGTATTTACGATGCCTCTATAGCGGATGAAAATCTTGAGATTTCAACGGAAGAAGCATATGAGATGATCGTGAAAGTAAAAGAAAAAGAAGGACTTCTGCTGAGCCCTTCTTCTGCTGCAAATCTTGTAGGGGCGATCCGTGTTGCTTCCAGACTTGAAAGAGGAGTTGTAGTTACGTTGCTTCCGGACAATGGTGATAAATACGGAGAGCTCAATAAAAAATTATTTCATGATTCTTATTGATTCCAAACCGCTGGCAGAAATAAAGGCAGAGGGCGTTCGAATTTTTCCAGATGAATGCTGCGGATTTTTATTTGGGTCCGAACAGGCTGACGGCACCCGAACCATTTCTAAGATAAGGGTTGTAGATAATGCAAAACCTGGTGATAAAAGAAGAAGGTTTGAAATAAGTGCAAAAGATTATATGCAGGCAGAAAGATTTGCTTTGGAAAACGATGTACTGCTTTTAGGGATTTATCATTCGCATCCAAATCATCCGGCCATTCCTTCTGAACACGACAGGGTGGCTGCACAACCCTGGTTTTCTTATGTTATTATTTCTGTTATGCAGGGACAATTTGACCATATCCGCAGCTGGAAGCTCAATGAAGATTCAAAATTTGAAGAAGAAAACATTTCATCTGTTCATTTAAACAAAATCACATAATGGCAACAGTAATTATTCCAACACCACTTCGAAAATTCACAAATCAAACAGCGAGACTTCAGGTTGAAGCAGGAACAGTAGGTGAGATCATTGAAAGGATTACCCTCGATTTTCCTGAACTGAAAAAACATCTGCTGGACCAACAGGGAAGTCTGCGGTCTTTTGTAAATATATTTTCAGGTGATGATGATATAAGGGATCTGCAAAAAGAGAAAACACCTGTAAATAAGTCGAGTGTTATCAGCATTGTACCTGCCATTGCAGGGGGAATCCATTAAAAAATAAATATGGCTTTAAGTAATATCCAATTTTCAAAAGCAGAGCTCGCACGTTATAACCGGCATATTATCATTCCGGAATTTGGCGAAGAAGCACAGTTAAAATTAAAAGCCGCGAGGGTATTGATTATCGGCAGTGGCGGCCTGGGCAGCCCTGCCCTTCTTTATCTCACAGCTGCGGGTGTCGGCACGATCGGGATCGTTGATTTTGATGTAGTGGATGATAGTAATTTACAAAGACAGGTTCTGTTCGACATCCGTGAAATTGGTAAACCCAAGGTAGAAGCGGCCAAACGAAGACTGGAAGCATTGAACCCATACGTAAATATCGTTATCCATAATACGCATATCAATTCGGGAAACGCGCTTGAAATTATCAGGGATTATGACGTGGTTGCTGATGGAACAGATAATTTCCCGACACGTTACCTGGTCAACGATGCAACCCTGATTCTGGATAAACCCAATGTATATGGATCAATTTTCCAGTTTGAAGGACAGGTTTCCGTTTTTAATTATGTAAACCGAAATGGAGAACGGGGACCAAATTACCGTGATCTTTATCCTACTCCCCCGCCACCCGGACTTGTTCCAAGTTGTGCGGAAGGCGGTGTTCTCGGAGTGCTGCCAGGAATTATAGGAAGTCTCCAGGCATTGGAAGTCATTAAAGTGATTACAGGTGTGGGTGAACCTTTATCTGGCAGGTTTTACACTTTCGATGCACTGAATTTTGAAAGCAGGACTTTCAACATTAAACGTCGTGAAGATAATCCCGTTAATGGAAAAAATCCTACCATTCATGGGCTGATTGACTATGAACAATTTTGTGGTATGCGTGCGGTTGAAGAAAAACCCGTTAAAGAAATAACTGTCCGGGATTTATATAACTGGCAGGTGAATGGAAAACCATTTAAGCTGATTGATGTGAGGGAACCTTCAGAATATCAGATCGCCCAGATTGGCGGAGAACTTATTCCGCTGGCCACTGTAGCTGATCATGCAGACCTGATCCCCCGCGATATAGATGTGGTTGTACATTGTAAATCGGGAGCAAGAAGCCTGAAAGCAATCCGTGAACTGGAGGATAAATTCGGGTTTAAAAATTTATATAATCTTAAAGGCGGTATCCTGGCTTATATAGATCAGGTTCAACCTGAGCTGACACGGTATTAAAAGCGTAAGGCTTAAGGCGTAAAGCTTAAAGCAATTGGAAAAATGAAATTGAATAAATTCAGGTTAGAAATATCAAATTAAAAAAGCATCCATTTATAAATAATGGATGCTCCAAATAATTCTTAACTTATCTCCCTTATATTTTAGGCTTTAGGCTTTAGGCTTTAGGCTTTAGGCTTTAGGCTTTAGGAATTAAATTCAGCCTTTGTCCGATTATATGCTGTGTAGCCCTTTTCAGCCACATCTTCTGCTTCAGACCTGACAGAAGAAAATTTTTCTTTTACTCCGTCTACCAGGTTATTGAATTTACCTTTTAGATTATCAGCGAGATCCTGACTCTCATCAGCAATTTTCCTGCGGGTTTCAGATCCCTTATCAGGCGCAAATAAAATTCCGATAGCCGTTCCGGCAACTGCTCCGGCCAGAAAGCCCAATAAAATCTTGGTAGTACTCATGTTTAGTATTTTAATTTTTTTAGTAGATTGACCCTATATCTATATATAAAATCCCTGCCAGATTTATCAAAAAGTCAAAAAACTTTTATAAAATTCAAAAAAACGAACGGATCCCCGGTATTAAATGCCCGATTTTAATAGGGTAGCGTATAACATACGGATCTGGGAAAAACAATGAAGAAGACCGTTTTGCTGGTAACGAATCATTTG
Source organism: Puia sp. (assembly GCA_035485835.1). GTDB lineage: Bacteria > Bacteroidota > Bacteroidia > Chitinophagales > Chitinophagaceae > Puia. The sequence goes on along the minus strand of DATHNR010000233.1, from coordinate 2,214 downwards.
CCGGATGGTATCATATAAAAACGGTTCGTTTAAAACATCCCTATAGGTTTTCATTACCTGCTGTTCCCCGATTTTCAATTGTACAAGGTCTTCAGCACTTTCTACTTCCTGCGAATCTGTTGATTGATCCACCCGGTTGCAATCAGTTTTAACACGATCATGCAAAATACCTCCCAGTGTTTCGATATGTGCAATCAATTCATTGGCATATTGCTTACTTTCCTGAGCAAGACCTAATATAGATAATTTCAATTGCTGATTCTGGACTCTCTTGGCTACCTGCTCATAATGGTTCTTAACTTCCTGCAATGCATTTAGAAGTCGGTTAAGTTTATCAAGGATAATCCCGGGGGTTTTGTGAGCTATAGCTGCAATCATAAATAAGGATTTTATAACTACGCGCAAGTGTCATACCAATTTAAACAAATATTGGTGCATTACCAAAACAATAACTGTAACAGTTTTCCACATTTCAGTCCAATGTTTGCACTTCTATTAATCGGCAGATCCACGAATTATTTTCAGCAAAACAGCTACAACAGCGATAACAAGAAGGATATGAATAATATTACCTGCATGATAACCCAAAAATCCGATGGCCCAGGCTATGACGAGTATGACCGCAATGATGTACAACAGATTTCCCATTTTGGTTGATTTATTGAATGATGGAATTTTTAAATCCTTTACTACTATTTAAAATTTTACCAGGGCCCTTACCCATAACAAGTATACAGTTGTTTTTCAACTATCAATTTCGGAAATAAAGCGGAGGAAAGTGAAATTTAATCTACAATGCGGGGAAAGTTTCATACAGGTCATATCAGGTTTTTATTTTATCAAGTGTCCGGTTAATCAGTTCCAGGCTCAATGGCTTACCTAAAAAATCATCCGCCCCCTGTTGAAAGGCCCTTATTTTATCAATTGAGCCGTCATTGGCGGTAATTATGATAATCCTTGTACCAGGATAATGTTCCTTCAAAAATGTAATAAAATCAATACCCTGACCGTCCGGGAGGCTATTGTCAAGAAATATAAGGGAAGGCGGTTCAGCCTGAACAGAGCGACTAGCCTCGGCCAGGTTATTAGCGAAAGCAGTCCTCAGATTTCTCATCTTCAGTATTCTACCAAAAAGAAAACAGATATCCGGCTCATCGTCAACTATCAATACTTTTGATGGTCTGTCATTTTGCATGTTATTATTCTACGGCTTAACATAGGGGTTCAATTCCCTTGCCAATAAATGGTACGGCATTTGGATTCAATCAATAACATAAATTTTACAAATGATAAAGCCTACAGAAATGACTACGCTCAGCCAGGTTATTGAAAAGCTGAGGTTAAAACGACGCGATAACGAATTCATATTAACGCCCGAGGGCTTCACTATAGGAACCGGAAAATTTTATCAGCCGCAAGACCTTAAGATTATAAAGACTTATCGGTTTGAGGGAGAATCAGATCCGTCTGATTCCTCAATCCTGTATGTCATGGAGGCTAATGATGGCAGTATAGGATACAGTGTTGATGCCTATGGTGCATTCAGCAATCATGATGATGTTGATTATAATGGTTTCATTGTGAAAGTTCCCATTGAAGAGAGAGAGGAGAAGCTTCTTTTTGCGGAATAGTATCTAATTTCAGGGATGATAAAAAGCTTTCTCACCCTGATCATTTTTATACTTCCTCCCGGTTTTACTGAGGCTCAGCAAATCAGGATATTGACCAGTGGTCAGCCCGTTTCTCTTCGGGGGCTAAGTGTGGTTAATGATCAGATTATTTGGGTCAGCGGATCAGGAGGTAGTGTGGGACTTTCAACTGATGCCGGAGTAAACTGGAAATGGATCCAGGTTCACGGATTTGAAAAAACAGATTTTCGGGATATTGAAGCTTTCAGCGATCAGGAAGCAGTGATCATGGGCATAACTGAACCAGCTGTAATCCTGAGAACAACTGATGGGGGAAAAAACTGGATAACCACTTTTGAGGATTCAGCAAAATCCGTTTTTTTGGATGCTATGGATTTTTCTGGTGATGAAGCTGTTCTGGCAGGTGATCCCTACAAGGGAAAAATATTTTTTGCCCGGTCATCTGACCGGGGTAAATCCTGGGTAAAATCTGCATATGATTCAGAGACTATAGTCAATGGTGAAGCTTTTTTTGCTGCCAGCGGATCGAATATCAAATTTATTCCAGGAGGCGGTTTCGCACTTG
>DATHNR010000232.1:0-2210 GCA_035485835.1 Puia sp. | reverse complement strand
GTCATCAGGCTTTTCAATAAAAATCACATCAAATAGTAGTTCACTGAACGCATTTGTAAAAAGACCGCGACCGCTTACACTCATGGCTCCGAAAGTATCACCATGATATGCATGTTCAAATACCAGGATTTTATTTCGACCGGCAATACCTTTATTTAGCCAGAACTGAATGGCCATTTTCAAAGCGACTTCTACTGCCGTTGATCCGTTATCAGAATAAAAAACCTTGGCCAGATTTCCCGGAAGGATTTGAATTAATCTTTCAGCGAGTAATACAGCAGGTTTATGCGTGAAGTTTGTAAAGATGACCTGCTCGAGTACCTGGGCCTGCTGGTATATTTTTTCAGCTATATAAGGATTTGCATGACCGTGGATGTTTACCCACCAGCTGCTGATGGAGTCGATGTAAGAATTTCCTGCTTCATCAAAAAGTAATGCACCTTCTCCCTTTACAATAGGTATGGCAGGTCCGAAGTTTTGGTGCTGGGTATAAGGATGCCAGATAACTTTTGCGTCACGCTCACTCAGGGATAGTTTCATGAGCCAAAGATAAGAAGGCTTAACGCTGAACGCTTAACGCTGAACGCTGAACGCCTAACGCTTAACGCTGAACGCTTAACGCCAGTCATCCGTTCCCATACGTGCGGGATCAACCGTCATCTCTTCTTGAGGAAATGTAAATTTCTTCTGATACCCTGATATTTTGCACGTTTGAGAGGGGAGTCGGTGAATATCTTTTTAAATGCTCCCTCCGTGAGCTCTTCCCAATCCTTTTCATTGTAATGAAGGATTTCGGGGATGGGGGAGAACCCTGGTTCCCCGGTTGGCCGGGAGAAACGGTTCCATGGGCAAACATCCTGGCAGATATCACAACCAAACATCCAATCGCTGAATTTATCTTTCATCTGATCTGGAATGAGCAGGTCCTTTAATTCAATAGTAAAATACGATATGCATTTACTCCCGTTCACCACTTTATCATCTTCGATAGCCTTGGTCGGACAGGCATCAATACATCTTGTGCATGTACCACAGTAATCTGCCATTTCAGGTGCATCGTATTGAAGTTCCAGATCAACGATCAAGGTTGCGATGAAAAAAAATGATCCATTTTTTTTATGTATGAGGTTCCCGTTTTTCCCTACCCATCCAAGACCGCTGAGTACGGCCCATGATCTTTCCAGTACCGGCGCGCTGTCAACGAAGCCCCTTCCATGGAAATCGCCGAATTTTTCTTTCATGAGCGACAGAATGAATAGAAGTTTTGGGCGGATGATATCATGATAATCCTTTCCGTAGGCATATTTGGATATTTTTGGAATATTTTTTTCTTGATTTATATCAGGAAAATAGTTGATCAGGAAACAGATAACAGATTTCGCCCCGGGTACGAGCTTATAAGGGTTTACCCTTAGATCGAAGTGTTTCTCCATATAATGCATCTGGCCCTGTTTGCCTTGTTGTAGCCAGTTTTCAAGCTTTCTGGCGTCGTCATCCAGGGCACTGGCTTCTGCAATGCCGCAAAAATCAAAGCCCGCATTAGCGGCAAGTGACTTGATGAATTGAGATTTTTCGGCACCGTTCATAAATGCATTTGAATTTCCTGCAATAATTTTTTATATATTCATAACGTTAAAGCTCTAAACCGAACCAGCATGGATGTCAAGACAGAACCTCGTCTGACGCTCATATACTTTTTCCTGCAAATTAACCTATCTGCGCAGGAAAAACTGTCCAAATTATTCTGCCTGTTTTTCTATTTATTTCTTTTCCACTTCAGTTTGTATGCCCAGGATTCTTTGAACATAGAATTTGGAAAGATAAAAGCTGCTGACTTTGATCAGGCTGTTCCAAAATTTGATTCAGGTGCAAGAGCTGTTATCATTGCCAATCTTAGGGAGTTTTATACCTATATAATAAAAAAAGAAAGTCAACAGGTTGTTTTAAAAAAATAAATTGATGATGCTGGAGTGGTATATAATAATTAAAATGAAACCAAGGAAACTAGCTATAATATTTGTTTTTTGTGGAACATCATTTTTGGCAATGGGTCAGAAATATCCGGCTTCTACAATACCTGATGCATTAAAAAAGAATGCGGATGTAGTTGTCAGGTTGGAAGAAACTGAATGGGAAATAAAATCAGCCGGTGAAGCTACTTCAAGACATCATATTGTATATACTATTTTGAATGAAAGGGGAGACCACTA
>DATHNR010000231.1:0-5496 GCA_035485835.1 Puia sp. | reverse complement strand
AGAAGGCGCCCAATTAACAAGACCGTAAATGCAAAAGACGTGCAGCCCTGTTGCCAATGCCAGGTAAACAAAGGTTTTGGTTGAATATAAAAACCTTAATACTTCGCCAAGTGAATGAACTTTGTTAACCAATGCGCCACTTGCATCCGTTGCACCTCTTCGTGGTTCTTTAACCGTGGTATAAAACAATAAGGAGAAAATAATTCCCGGGATGCCCAAAGCAAAAAATGCCATTCGCCATCCAAGATGCTGGTTTAAATAACCACCCATTAAGAATCCCACCAGTATTCCAATATAAATTCCTGTTGAATAAATTGAAAGAGCCGTCGCCCTTTTTTCAGGCTGGAAATAATCGGAAATCATCGCGTGGGCCGGCGGGCTGCCTCCTGCTTCGCCAACTCCTACACCTATGCGGGCAAGTAACAATTGGATAAAATTCCGCGCCATGCCCGAGAATGCTGTCATTACACTCCATAGTCCTAAAGACATGGCTACAATATTTCTTCGGTTTCTTTTGTCTGCAAGACTGGCAATGGGAATGCCCAGGGTGACGTAAAATATTGCAAACGTAAATCCCGACAGCAAACCAAGCTGTGTATCGGAGAGGTGTAATTCTTTTTTTATAGATTCCTGAAGGATAACCAGGAGTTGCCTGTCCACAAAGTTGAAAACGTAAACCAATGTCAGCATCACCAGAACATAATTCCGGTATAGATTACTACTCCCCTCAGCGTTTGCAGCTTCCTTGTTTTGCATAAAGACCGTCTAATCATTAATCGCCTGGTAGACCAACGGCTTGAATGCTTTATCAGTATCAACAACATGCGGTCCCCACATTTGACGGTATATGATAACAAACATATCCTCTTTCGGGTCCACCCAATAAGAAGTTGAAAATACGCCGCCCCAGGAATAAGTGCCTGCCTGACTCGGTCCTAACCTGCTTCCGTTTTCACTAATAATGGAAAAATTGAATCCAAATTTATTTTCTGTTGTAATACCATTGAGATTTACAAACAGGTCGCCAATTTGATTCATGGTCATCATACGTACTGTGTTGTGCGCTAAGAGGCGAACCCCGTTATACGTACCGCCATTTAACAACATTTGCAGGAGTATCGCATAGTCGTAAACGGTAGACACCAAACCACCTCCTCCTGAAAAATAATCCGTTTTTTGAAGCGGGTAATTCATATCAAGATATCCCCCAAAAGTCTTACCCTGTTTTTTTATTGTCCCGGTAGAATCCTGATCAAAGAAATTTACCAGCCTCGAGCCTTTTTCAGCCGGCAAATTAAAATAGGTATCAGTCATCCCCAGTGGTTTAAAAATTCGTTTCGCAAAAAAGTCTTCCAGCGACATGCCCGACCATATTTCGATCAGATATCCCAGCACATCCGCATTCAGTCCGTACATCCATTTTTCGCCGGGTTGAAAAAAGAGCGGCAGCGTACCCAGGCGGTTCATTACATCGGAAAGTTTTTGATTTCTTACACCGACACCACCCGTAATGGCATATTTGGCATAAATAGCATTTTCCCGGGGCGTTCCGATGGCAGGATATCCAAGACCCGACACATGGGTGAGCAAATCCCGAATGGTGACAGCACGCTTCGCCGGAATGATAGTGTATGTTGTGTCTTTGAAATCGAAAGTATTTAGCACCTGTTGATTGGCGAATGATGGGATGAATTTTGAAACCGGATCATCCAGTGAATATTTTCCTTCCTCCCATAAAATCATGGCTGCTACCGTGGTGACGGCTTTAGTTTGAGAAGCAATACGAAAGATCCCCGTTTTGTCGAGCGGAGCTTTCGTATCAGGATCATTATACCCATATGCCTTATAGAAAACAATTTTGCCTTTGCGCGCTATCAAAGCAACCGAGCCGTTTACCCATTTCTTTTTCACCCAGTCGTGCATGTTTGAATCCAGTCGGGCAAGTCGTGATGAAGAAAATCCACCCGCCGCAGGATCGGCAACAGCCAGGCTTTTTGATTGTGTTTGAGCATGGGTGTTTAACGCAAACAGCATAAGTAGGGAAAACAAGCAACGATGCATAGTTTTTTAGTTAGTGATCAAAAATAGACAATTAATAAATCCGGCCGTACTTATGTAAATTCATTGCAGGAATAAATTATCTAAATTGTTAGCTTTCCTTCCATCAAACCGCGAATCAGAAACAGCATTTAAAATCTAAGAGAATGAGACTAAAAGAAAAAATTGCCCTCATCACAGGGGGAGCCAATGGAATAGGCCTTGCCACCGCAGAACGGTTCGCCAGAGAAGGTGCAAAAATTATTTTGTGGGATGTTTCCGACCATGGCAATGATGCGGTGGCCCGGTTAAAAAAAGGAGGACATGAAGCCATCTTTAAGAAAATATCGGTCACGAATATGGACGAAGTTAAAAAAGCGGTTGCAGAAGCCCGTGAACATTTTGGCCGAATAGATATTCTGATCAACAATGCCGGCATCACCCGGGACAGGACCCTCCTTAAAATGTCGAAACAGGAATGGGACGATGTTATTGCCGTAAATCTGACGGGTGTTTTCAATTGCACACAGGCGGTTGCTCCCATTATGAAAACGCAAAATTATGGTCGTATTGTTTCGGCCTCTTCCAATGTCGCCATCCGGGGAAACTATGGACAAACAAACTATGTTGCAACCAAATCAGCAATCATTGGTATGACGAAGGTATGGGCGATGGAACTCGGTCGCTATGGTATCACAGCCAATTGCATAGCTCCGGGGTTTATTCAAACTGCCATGACAGCTGCCATGCCTGAAGAAGTTCGTAACCAGAGCATCCCTCAGATACCGCTTGGTAAATGGGGAGTTCCCGATGATATCGCAAATGGTTATCTCTACCTGGCTTCCGACGAAGCATCTTTCGTCAGCGGAATATGCTTAACAATTGATGGTGGCGCGGCGAGATAGGATGAAGTTTACGATATTTATGATTCGTGGTTCAGCCAACCCCCGGTGAATCCGGCCTTGCGCAGACCATTCGTAACATAAACAGATTGCTTGAAAATATTCCAAATTAATTGAGTCCTGAAATTCTCAATCATAATAACCATTGGACCTTCATTCAATCCAAACTTCCATGGAGAAACCCAGCCATATTCCTCCTTTCCAGGGATTTTATATACCGGATTAAAGCTCGAATCAAAACCTTCATTGTGAACATTCTTTTCCTTTAATCTTTTTAACGCATGACGAACGGTACTAAGTACAATGTCGGGTGCAAAAGGCAAAGAAGCCACAACTGCCCATGGTGAAATTGTGCCATCATCCGGGCCATCAGGTACTCCGCGGGCGATATAATCATAGAAGGTTTTTTCCACTCCGTCAATTTTTAAAATAGCAGGCCCAGGTCCGTCACTTGCCGTAAAGCCCCAGTTATTTTTACTATAATGTTTAAAATTGAGTGGATTCTTTATGGCATATTGTTGCTGGATATGGGTGGCACGGCGACTATTTTCAAAATAATCAATTTTATATTTCCTGTTCAACCCGTCCTGGATTCCCTGAAAATCCAGCCACAGGTGAGACATCTGGTGGATAAAAAGTGGTCCGGCATGTATGTATCCGAAACCAAGGATATCAATCCATTTAAAAGTAGATGTCCAATTTTGATAACCTTTCGGATCAATGGGGAATGTTGGCGAACCCAATGCGAGTACATACAAAATGATTGCTTCACAATATCCGTCGCCCCAATAATTATTGAGAAAACCGGACTCAGGTTTCCAACCATGGCAAATCAACGTTCCTCCGTTTAAAGCCCATTGCCAATCGACACGCCTGTAAAGGGTCTCCGCAAGGGTTCGAATTTCCCCTTCTAATTTATTTTCACCTTTAAAATAAACAGCAGCTGTCAAAACGCCTGCAATAAAGATGGCCGTATCGATGGTAGATAATTCACATTCCCAGGCCCGTTTGCCTGTATCCATATGGAGAAAATGATAATAAAATCCTTTATAACCCATTGCATCGACCTCCGGGCCCTGATGGCCGGCGAGAAAAAAATTCAGGATGGTAAGAATTTTATTGATACCCTCTTCCCTTGATAATAATTTTCTTTCAACACCCACCACATAACTACTGATTCCCAAGCCTACAGCCGCAATACTGGAATGTGAATCCGGGCTGGATTTATCAGCGATCAGGCCGTTTGCCGGGTTTAAATATTTAAGAAAATAATTAAAAGTTTTTGCCTGCAGGGTCTCCAGCATCTCCATATCTGTATCTAAATACTCCGCCATTTGAAGTTAATTTATGAATTTTCCCGATATATTCAATAATGAAAAAGTTACTTTTCCTTTCTTACTATTTTTGCAATACAATAATGCAAAAACGATATGAAAAAATATATGCTCACATTTTTCGGAGGGAATATGGAACTCCGGTATAACAATCTCGAAAAGGCGGATAAGGAGACACGGGAAAAACATAAGGCTGCATGGGGAAAGTGGATGTCGGATCTTGTGAAAACAAAAAATTTAGAAGTTGGCTATCCGTTAGAGTCAGATGGAAAAAGGATCGCTTCTGATGGAACTCAGGCTTATCATTTCCCCGACACGACAGAAGGTGGTTTTATCATAATTAAAGCGGAATCGCTCGATCAGGCTTCAGAAATTGCGCGTTCATCACCTATCATAAAAAATGGCGGATACATTCTTGCGCGTCCTTGCGGAGAACTGACTTAGGAAGACTGATGCGCAACCCACTTCGAACACAAATAGCGCGATATAAATTTCTATAACATCCATGCGTATATAAATATTTAATTTTAATTAAATAACTGGATAATGTCGTTCCTAAGCCTTCTATTTTGGGCATTTTTTGCGTCATATATCATTCATATCATAGACGAAACTCTGCTTAATGGCGGCTTTGTTAAATGGATCGCGGAGAATTTTTGGCCGACGTATAATATAAGGATGTTCTTCTGGTTCAATGCTGCTTTTATTGCAGCAATCGCAGTAAGCAATATCATGTTTGATAGTTTTGGTGGTCATTGGGTTATCCTGCCAATTTTCTTCGCCGCAGGATTTGTTACCCATGTTCTGACTCTCCACTTATATTGGACCATACGTCTCAACACTTATTCACCGGGCCTGGTTACGAGCCTGCTTTATGTAGTCATCTTTTATCTACTGATCAAATATGGTGTGGGTAGCCATCTCGTCAGCCGAAAGGATTTTGCCATCGGAACAATCGCGGGCATTGCAACGCTGGGCGCATTCCTCACTGTGGGACCGACACTGCTTTTTCCCTGGATCATACGTCGCCGTCACAAGTGAATTATCATTTCCTCACGCTGTAAAAATTCCGTAAGAGGCTAGAATTATGTCAGCGAAAAGTCTTTCCCATTAATTTTCCAATGGCCACAAATAATAGTGAGAGCAACAAAAATGCAATAATCAATCCTGCATCATTTAGAAATACCCTAGAATATCCAAGGTCATTTACATCGATAAACGGA
>DATHNR010000230.1:0-2596 GCA_035485835.1 Puia sp. | reverse complement strand
AACTGAATGCGTCGGCAATGAATTGAAAATTAAACACCGAATCAGGAAGCTGGCGTTTAACCTTCATAGTTATATCGTCCAATTCCAGGTAATCGACCCGGATTTCATGCCTCAGCAATCTCAGCATGCTGATGTCAACCTGAATTTTTCCCCCGGATAACAGCGTATCTCTGCGCCGGTCTTCGAGATAAATATTCTTCAGAATAATACGTGAAGGAAAACCAATATACAAATTGCCAATCCGGACCTTTGTATGCAGTTTATTTTCCAGATAAGCTTCTAATTTTCCCCTGCCATAATTTTGAACCGGCCCTGTTTGAATAAGCAAAAGGATTAACAGGATTATACCCAGTAGAACAAGTACCGTTGTAATTGTAATACGAAAAATCCGTCTCACTACTTTCCTGACAGACTTGCTGATCGTCATATGCTATGTCTGGGTTTCCTGATTAGAGCAAAGAACAAGCCTTTTTCGAAATAATCGGTAAACGATTTCCTGCCCCTGACGCGGGGAGAATATTCTACAAATAAACCATATTTTGGCCTATTATGTTTTTTCTTCGCCAAGAAGGATAGCCCAGGGTTTTAATTCCGGAATTTCTTCACTTACGAGTCTGATCACTGCTGTAAGAGGGATAAACAAAAACATACCGGGAATGCCCCATACCAGGTGACCAATCAATACAGCCAGTATGGTAACAAAAGGATTCATTTTCACCTTCCCTCCCACAACATGAGGAAGGATCATATTAGCATCCACAAAATGTGTAACAAGGAAAACGACTCCTACCGCCACCACATGGCCTGTAGAATTGGTTGCGGCTGTAATCAGCATGGCTACTGCCATACTAAAATATATTCCGAGGTAGGGAATGATATTCAGGGTAGCTGCCATAACACTGATCAATAAGGCATATTTCACACCGATGATCATGAGGCTGATATAAATAATAATTGCAACCACGCTCATTTCTATCAGCAAGCCCTGAACATAACTGTTGATCAGCGAACGGATCCTCGTGATAATATCTTTCACCATTACATTATGCGATTCATGAAATAATTCAACAACAAAGCGCATGATCAGCCTGCGGTACTGAAGTATGAAAAATGTAAATATGAAAAAGAAAATGGTGAGTACAAGCGTTTCGGCAATTCCAATAAAAGTAGTGGCTACCGAATTCATGGCCGTACTCAATATCCCCGTTCCTGATTTATGCAGATACGAAATCTGCTGTGTGTTGGTGATATGGTATTTATCGCTTATCCAATCCTGTACATCCTGCCATTTTTCCAGCACCTTTGCCTGAAGAGAAGGAAGATCCCTGGAAAGGCGGATTAGCTGCCTGGTGAAAAAATAAAATAAACCAAGGAACAGTACCATGAAAATGAGCAGCGTAATGCCTGCTGCCAGGACACGCGGAAAGCGGCGTTTTTCCAAATAAAGAACAACCGGATGAAGAAGGATGGATGCAAGGAAAGAAAAAAACAGGGGCACAAGCACAGATTTCCCAATCCACATGAATAACAAAATCAATGCTATTGCAAAAAGGGTCAATGCCAGACGGGCATAAAAAGGAAACCTCATCATAGGAATATCCGATTTATAAATATTCCACTAATGATACGATATTTTCTACCGTAAAACCAAACTCTTTAAAGATCTCCTCTGCAGGTGCAGATTCTCCAAAACGATTTATACCCAGGCTCCTGCCATCTTCCGTAGTATATTTCAGCCAGCCAAATGTGGAAGCTGCTTCGACGGATAATCTTTTGCGGATTTTCTTCGGAAAAACCATCTCTTTATAAGCTGCATCCTGTTTTTCGAATAATTCCCATGAAGGCATGCTGACGACTCTTGCCTGGATAGATTTTTCTTTCAGTTTTTCCTGCGCCTTTAATATCAGGTTAACTTCTGAACCCGTAGCGATCAAAATAACCTCCGGATCTTTTTCCGATTCTGAAAGTATATATGCTCCTTTTTCAAGACCCGTTGCTTTGGCATATTTCTCCTGATCAATGATCGGAAGTCCCTGCCTGGTCAATATAAGGGCCACAGGTCCTCCGCTATGTTCCAATGCCACCCGCCATGCCTGGGCCGTTTCATTGGCATCAGCAGGACGAATAACAGTCATGTTTGGAACAGACCTCAGGCCGGCCAGTTGTTCAATGGGCTGATGGGTCGTTCCGTCTTCACCCAATCCAATACTGTCGTGTGTAAAAACATAAATGGGTTTTATTTTACTGATCGCAGCCAGCCTCATCGGCGGTCGCATATAATCAGAGAAAATTAAAAAAGTTGCTCCATAGGGAATAAAACCTTTGGTAAGTGCCATACCATTCAGGATGGCACCCATGCTATGCTCCCTTATTCCAAAATGAAAATTCCTGCCATCCCTGTTTTCTGCTGAAAAAGAATCATACTGATTCAGGATTGTATCAGTAGATGGTGACAGATCTGCAGAACCACCCATGAGGAAAGGGATCTGGTCTGCAATTGCATTCAATACTTTCCCGGAAGCCTTACGCGTAGCTATTTTTTCACTGCCGCTGAACACAGGAATTTTTTCTTTCCATCCCGAAGGGAGTTTACCAT
>DATHNR010000229.1:0-4015 GCA_035485835.1 Puia sp. | reverse complement strand
ATATTGATCATCATAAGATTCTGTACTATAATTATAGATTTGCCGCAGCTCCGTCCATTTTGAACTATCAGGACCAAATCTCCAAAAATCACCTACCATTGCACCAGCGTTTATACCCGTAACCACATAACCCGCATTATTATAGACGAATGCAACTGCAGCATACCTTTTATTTCCACTAAAACCCAGATATGTCCAGCTGTCCGCCACCGGATCATATATATAGAAATCTTTAAGTGCGTTGGTGCCGTCAAAGCCGGTTCCCACATATCCTAACTTTCCTACACTAAAAGCAACAGCTTCATAACGGCTGCTCCCGCCAAAATTTGCCTTCTGGGTCCACGCATTTGCTACAGGGTCGAACTGATAAAAGTCATTCAGATAATTATTTCCGTCATATCCTGTACCGACATAACCTTTCCCGTTGCACGCGAAACCTACTGCTGAACTTCTGCCGGCATTAGCGGGCATACTGTTTACCTGTGTCCATACATTGTTTACCGGATCATATTGCCAGAAATCATTAAATCGTGTAACAAGGCCATCCCAGCCCGTTCCAACATAGGCGAAATTGCCAATCACAAAAGAAGCTGCCTGGCTTCTGGCTGGTCCGTTCAGCTGGGCTTCAGGAACCCAGTTACCACTTTGCGTATAAGGAACCTGGTTTTTGTGACAGGATGAAAAAGTGAATAAAATGAGAAAAGAACAGACTGGTAAAGAAATTTTCTTCATAATATGTTTTGGTTCTGGGTATTCTGGAATGAAATTATTTTTTTTAGTTAATGTTTTGCCGACAATTTCCAGATATTCACAGAAGTTTATCTTTAACAAAATTCGTTTTAACATTTGTTAATGTTAAGTAAAAGGTGAAATGAATAACTAATAATATCTAATATGAACCAGAAAATATTTGAAGCTGTTGATAAATACATCAGTGATTTGTTTATTCCCCCTGATGAATCTTTAGTTGCAGCGGAGCAATCTCACCGGTTGGAAAATATTCCGCAAATTAATGTTTCACCCAATCTCGGCAAATTATTGTATCTGTTCGCTAGACTTTCAAAAGCAAAAAAAATACTTGAAGTGGGAACCCTGGCTGGCTATAGCTCCATTTGGATGGCGAAAGCACTACCGGAAGATGGCAGACTCATTTCGCTGGAAATAGATCCCCGTCATGCAGAAGTTGCCCGAAAAAATATTGATCGGGCGGGCCTGTCCTCAAAAGTTGAAATACGGGTAGGAAAAGCAATTGACTTATTACCTGAGCTGGTAAATGAAAAAGCCGGGCCTTTCGATATGATCTTTATTGATGCTGACAAACCTCCTTATTCAGAATATTTCGAATGGTCTTTAAAACTTTCGAGATCAGGAACGCTTATAATCGCAGACAATGTTATCCGTGACGGGAAAGTACTTGATCAAAACCAGGAGGATCCCATGGTGAAAGGAGCTCAAAGGTTTAATAAAGCGCTGGCCGCAAACAGGAATGTCAGTGCTACCATTTTACAGACCATCGGGGTAAAGGAATATGATGGAATGGCAATAGCAATCGTCGAATAACGGTCCTTAACAAAGAAACGGTGCCTATAAGGCTAAAAGAAAAACTGTTCAGAAATAATTTTACTATTTTCTACTTTATAAACACATATCTCTTCCATTTGCATACGGCCGCGCCCTTTCATGGTCGTATCAAGCCACCAGGAGATAGTAAAATAATTTCCAGCCACAACAGGGTCAGAGATTTTTGAACCATGAAAAGCTTCCACCACGGAATCAAACATTTTACTTTTTTCGGTTATAGCCGGCAATCCGTTTACAATCTTCGGCCCCATCAAATCATTGGGTTCAATGCTGACGGCATTATCTGCAAATAATTCCTTTTGCACGTCCTGAATTTTGCCCTGCCTGCTGAGTTCTACCAGGCGATTAGCTACCTGCTGTGTTGTCATACTAAATAGGTTTAATGATTAATTGTAAATGATAATGAATAATTATTGATAAGACATTGCTGGTAAACCAAGAGATTTCCGGATAATACTCATCTGCCCGATATGATAGGATTCGTGACTGGCGATGAAAGAGAGCAGGTCTGACAGGGTTTTTCCCGTGGGCACCCTTGCAGGTGTTTCGGATTCGAGTTGAACACTGCTCAATGCAGATATTTTTTCAGCAAATCCTGCAGCAAATTCATTCCAGCTTTTTTTTATTTCTGTCAGTGATGGGTATTTTACCGAAGGGTCAATGACCCTGTTATGCGGTGGCGGCTGTGATAAATCAGTATAAGCCTCAGCATAAGGGAAATGACCGCTCAGTCCCAATAGCGGCGCCAGATGGTAACGGGAATTGGTAAGATGACCCGCGATCCACTGCAAGTGATTGACATATTCACTCAGTCTGTCAGAACCCTTTCGATCCTCAATACCTTCAAGTACATTATTAAATAATCTTGTCTGAAGGATAAATTGTTTTGTGACCGGTTGTATGGACGACATTTTTTTTATCAAATATAATGGCATAATCAATGAATCCGGGTGTGTATATACGGCAATCTTAGGGGTTGTTTGCGGCAATCAAAAAGCCTAGATTTGTCCAAACCTAAGCATATGAAAAATAAAAAGCCTGGTAAAAGGACTTCAAAGATTACGGGCAGACATGTATCTATTTTTGTTCCTGCCGGTGATTGCATTCTGAGCAGTGTCATTGGTTCTTATAAAGTATTAAATACGGTCAATGCTTTGCTGAGGACACAGGATCCGGGAATGATTCCACCATTTGAAGTGCGGCTGGTGGGCTTATCTGCTCAAACAGATCTTTATGGCGGGGCTTTTAATATTTGTCCGCACACTACCATCGACAAAGTAAATAAAACAGACATCGTAATTATTCCGGCGCTTAATGGAGATTATGCGACTGAGATTAAACGCAACGAAGCAGTTCTGCCCTGGATAATTCAACAATATAAGCAGGGCGCTGAGATTGCCAGTCTTTGCACGGGTGCGTTCCTGCTGGCGGCCACAGGTTTGGTTGATGGGAAAAAATGTGCCACACACTGGCTCGCATTTGATGCATTCCGCAAGATGTTTCCCGAAGTAGAACTGGTAAAATCTATTGTCCATGAGGAACGGGGAATCTGTAGCAGTGGCGGTGCATATTCATTTCTGAATCTGATATTACACCTTGTTGAAAAATATGTAAGTCATGAAATGGCAGTGCAGTGCTCCAAGATATTTGAAATAGATATCAACCGTTACAGCCAGGCTCCCTTTTCTATTTTCAGCGGTTTTAAAACGCATGAAGATGATGCTGTAATGAAAGCACAGCAATATATTGAGAAAAATTATGCTGAGCGCATTAGTGTCGACGATCTGGCAAACCGTTTCCTGCTTAGTCGCCGCAATTTTGAAAGGCGATTCAGAAAAGCGACTCAATATTCACCCGCGGAATATATTCAGTATCTGAAAATTGAAGCTGCCCGCCGTCAGCTGGAAGGCTCACGCTATAACGTAAGCGAAGTGATGCATGCCGTCGGATATAATGATACCAAGGCTTTCCGAACAACATTCAAAAAAATAACAGGACTCTCCCCATTGGAATACAGGAACAGGTTTCAGGCATACAGAGCATAACAGACATTCCCTTCGTCGCAACATTCTTCTTATTGGTCGCATAGCAGAAATTTGTAAGTGCAGGTATTATACTTTAGCAATTGAAATAGAATTTGTACATGATGACTTTATGGGATATTCATGACAAATGACGTTTATTTTTTTATTTATTCTTTTGGTTTAGCAAGGGTTGTTTTTTCTAATTCAACCCTTCATTTTTTCGATAGTCAAAAAGACTATTAACTATCCAGTAATTTGTAAATTAGCCGCAATTAAATCATCATGTTTATGAACAATGTAAAATCAGGTTTATATAAAATACTTTCTTTAAATTTTTTAATTATTACACTGGTTTGTTTAGCAGGTGAAAGCGCTGCCCAGTCTGTTCCTGCAAAATCCCTGCTTGCACT
>DATHNR010000228.1:0-4183 GCA_035485835.1 Puia sp. | reverse complement strand
ATACCAGGTACTAAAAGCCGCGCTGGCGAATCCGATAATCAGCTTACGCTCAGAATGAGATTGATTCACCGTCGAAGCTTTGGTGAAGGCGGTCAGCTGACGAAGTAGCCTTCGTTCAGAATGGTATTTACTCCTGGTTTTTATTTTTAAACCCTATTCTTTCCCTTGCATTCCATTTTTTCCGGGCACCATTTTCATCCAATAACTCTTCTATGGCGTCGTAAATCTCATTCAATTGGTTATCATGTACTCCAAGTACTTCTTTAATTTCCTTTAATTGGGTTCTTAGATCCATTTCCTGAAGGGACAGTCTCCTGGCCGCTACAAAAGCTCTCATAATTGAGATATTCATTTGAATAGCTTTATCTGAATTTAAGACTCCACTTAGCATTGCAATGCCTTGTTCCGAAAATCCATAAGGTAAGTATTTGCTATGCTTCCCCCTGCCGTCTAAGGTCACAATCTGTGACCTTAGAGAAAATTGGCTGGATACGGTCACCAATTGTGATCGCATAGTATTCCACTCTGAATAAGAAAGTTGAAACATAAAATCTTCTGGGAAACGCTTTATATTCCGCTTAACAGCTTGATTTATAATTTTTACTGCGACTTCATATAGCTCTGCGATATCAAAGTCCAACATGACCCGTTCTCCACGTATTTCATAAATTCTATTTTGAATACTTCTGACTATCTCCATATGATGATAATAAATTATTCTAAATGTAAATTATCATGTTGAAGTGTATAAAGTCTTTTCACCCATTTTGACTGGGTTTTATAACGTATTTTTATTAAAGTAAAAATCTAAAACCTTATTACATGAAAAAGTTTTTAATTCTCGCATTATTATCGACTATCTCAGCCACTGCCATATGTCAGACTACCAGTACATTTGCCGCAGATGCAGACAGGGCATACGGACTCATAAGAAACGGCGCATATAAAAACGGGTATTCATACCTGATCAAATTTGCGAGAACCCGTCAGGCTGCCATCAGTGTAAAACCCAAAACTGAATACCTCGTTTTTTTTGTTTATGATAATACCAATCATCCGGTTCCTAATTTCGAGGCGCACCTCATGACCCCTGATAGCGCTTTAATGAAAAAATATACTGTAAAACCTTTCGACCGTGCCCAGGTCGGTGTGGCAAGAGGTGCTCAGCTCGAATTTCGCACACCCGAAACATTCAAGACCGGCGATACTAAACCTGTAAAATTTAAAGCCGATCCCGTGGCGCGCATCTATGTTTATTACAGGAAGTATTAGAATATTGAATGGTCATTCCTTTTAATTCAAAACTTCTAAATCTTTTTCCGAAAGATTAAAATCTCTAACCAGCTTATTATTTTTGAAATAGGCGTTCAATTCCTGCAGTCTTTTTATATTATCGTAATGGAAATTCCACGAAAGTTTTCGCTGACATTCGGAGCATAACCTGTTTGGACACTGATCGGTTTCATACAAACTGTTTGAGCCGTTCATGACGCATTTTGCATATATACAGTGATTCAAAGAAAACATATGACCAATTTCGTGGGAACAGACATTGATCAATCGTGCCAAGCAGGTTTGGTAATTGGATGAATCCAACTTTTTCCCCTGAAGTCTGTACATGGAACTGACACCGATTCTTTCAGCATAAGAAGCCAGTCCGAAAACGTAATTCCAATCGGACTTAGGGAACAGATCTTTTTCTGTTATAGCCAATATGGTGACTCCATTTGCAGGAATTTTATTTCTTAAGAAGGAGTCCAGGATATAAGGCGCCAGCAATTGGGTATTTCCATTTTCCCTGGTTCGTTTGGCAGATACAGGAATAAGTGAGTCAGAAACAGGATCTTCCAATACAACCTTCTGTTGAAAGAATATCGACAGGTAATCCCTGGTTGACTTCAACAGCTTCATCTGGAGTTCGTCAAATTCTCCAAGCGGCATCAAATAAATAATAAACCTTTCCGGGGTTATTCTGATGATCTCTTCGTTTTTATATTGCTCAAAGGTCTGACCGCGTTCCTTGTGTTCGTACAACCATTCTCCTTTCTCCGGAGGGTTTAATTTTATATCATTAGATTTTATGGCATTAAAATATTCAGCTTCTGTGATAATACTTATATCCCGCTTTCCGCCGGACTGGCAGCATTGAAGAAAAATTGCAATCAGTAAGAGACTGTATTTCATTTTTTATATGGATACAAAATATCATTTATTCCATATATTAGAAACAAACTATTTTCTTTTTGTCGGCTGAATTCCAACTATTTTGTTTTCTTTATCGAATATTACCTTAATTAAATCCTTGGGAGGCATGTTAGAATCTCTTTTGTATTTGTACTGTAGCATTAAATAATTCGAGCCATCCAAACCAATTTGAACACCGGTAAAATAAATTGTCAGACTATCATCAAATCTTAGATTTTTTCTCAAACTTTCCAACTGGTAATTGGTTTCAGTACTAATAATTGAAGCTGATAAATATAATTTGGCCTTTTTTATGTTTTTATTATTTAGCTCAGACAAAAAGGAGATAAATGCTGAATCAAGTTCTTTAATTTTATTTTCGGTCGGTTTCAATATGTCATCTTTCGTTTCATCTTCAGCAAGATTTTGTACGGATAATCTTATTCTATATGTAGGAGTAATAATCGTTGCTCCCTCCTTCAAATATTTAGTTGAAAGAATCGTATACAGCTCAATTCCTGTACTATCAACGGTATTCCAGGTGTCTGTCTTTTCAAAATCTCCTTTCGCTATTTTTGAAGTGTCATCCAGATCTCCTTCACTTTTACTTTGACCATATTTATTAGATATCTCATTAAATAGCTCCTTAGATTTGTTGATAAATGCTTCTATTTCGTAGGAAGGTATTGATGCATTTTCCTCTTTAAAATTTGTCTCATCCCATTCGTACATTATATTATCAATAGTAGAATCTTTCTGAAAATAAAAATACTGAACAATTAAATCCGGAATTCCGTTTTGTTTACGTCTGAATTGTATGGGTTGCGCAATCCCGGTTTTCGAAACGTAATGTGATTTATTTTCAATCCTCTCGCTTCCTAACAATTGTTCGATTTTCAAGAAGTCTGCGAGTTTATTCTTGTGAATATTCAATTCAAGATCTTGTGAAAAAGATGAAATGGTTATCAGTAGAAGTCCGACACTAACTATATATTTATTCATGAAGGGTTAAAGTATTTACAATAACATATTTCATGCTATTGTAATATTTGTCAATTATAAGACTTTTATTAGTCCGAAGCAAGGACTTATGTAGAATGAAAAGCCTAAGGGTTTCCCCTTACGAGCTGATGAATTGTTCGTCTGATATTTTCTAAATTAACCCAGGGGGTGAATTTGATTCATGTTGATTGATATAAAAAATGGACGAATTAAAGGAACCATCAAAGGGGATATATGGTCGGAAGATGAGCGTGATTTGGTTCCCCGCAAGCTTGATTGCGATTTTGACCTGATTATTCCTTTTCATTAATCAGTTGCATCTGATAATATTCTTCAGGATCCAAATCTACCATTGCATAACGTTTCACATTGTCAATTGTCATTTCATCCATTACATTGACAAGGGTTTCAAAGTTTGAATCCTTTCCAGGTTTGATGATCACCATAAATTTTTCAGGATTCGTTCTTTTCTTTTTATCAAGAATAACCTGTCGTAAAGCGTTTACTTCCATCGGATGCATTTGCCCTGGATCATCTCCTTCATAATAAAAGATCCGCTTGTCAGCTGCCAATAAGAGAGTCAAAGCTCCGTAGGCGGGTGTGGGTTGTCTTAAATTATCGGGAACTGATTTAGGAAGAAATATCTTCAGCCCCGTTGGTTTGCTCATTGCCGTTGTGAAAATAAAAAAAGTTATCAAAAGGAATCCAAGATCTACCATTGGAGTCAGATCAACTCTCGTTGACAATTTACCTGATTTGTTCCCTGAACTGATTATTTCTGCCATACCATTGAGATCTGCACATTTCAGTTTTCCATAAGAAAGTTGAAAATAATATTTAGTAAAAAATGCCAGCACTTGAAACATAATTATTGAATAATCCTTAAGGCTGGCTGCCAAAACGAATGAACAGCATTTCCTGCCAAAGATTAATCTGAATTTCTGAAGAATCGATTAGGGGTCGGCAGATGAGGGGATTAATTTAGTAATGTTAAAAC
>DATHNR010000227.1:0-6378 GCA_035485835.1 Puia sp. | reverse complement strand
GGAAATGAGATATGGGATTTGAGATATGGGTTATGGGTTATGAGATATGAGATATGGGTTATGGGTTATGGGTTATGAGTTATGAAACCAATATCTCATATCTCATATCTCATAACCCATAACCCATATCTCATAACCCATATCCCGCAATTAAATCTATTCCTCCTTAGTCGTCTTTTTCTTCTTCTTCTCTTTATGATAAAGCTTTTTTGCTTTATCAATCAGATCCAGGTATTCAGTTTGTGAAACATCATTTGGATCATAGCTCGCTTTGGCAATGAGGGCAAGTTCTTCCCATGTAGTTTTTTGTGTATAGACTGATTTTCTCAATAATCCGCCAAATAAAGCTACGGAAGCTGAAAACCGGTAATAATTGGGTAGCTCATTAAAAGGTTTGAAAACATAGGGCAAATCATATTCTTCCAGGAGACTTGTAGTATCTACAGGAAGCTGATAGTGCATCCAAAGTTTGGCAAATGGGGATGGATGAGTAACAGGACCCGTTTCCAGTGTTACAGGTTCTATTTCAATAAGAGACATCAATGAATGTCCCGAGCCAATTTCTCCTCCCTGAATATCATTCGTGCTATCCTGGAGAGCGATCAATTTATTGTCAAATCCAATCAGCCGATAACTTTTGACAATTGCAGGATCAAACCGTATTTCGATATAGGCTTCTTTGGCAACGGCATAAACAGTTTGGGCAAATTCTTCCATCAAAACTTTTTCTGCTTCTTTCTCATTATCGAGGTATGCAAAATTTCCTTTCCCGCGGTTAGCGAGCACTTCAAGCTTGGAATCTTTATAGTTTCCCATTCCTACACCCAGGCAGGTTAAATAAATATCGGAGGAGCGATAACTATTGATGAGATTGTTGAGTTCATCTTCAGATTGCTCCCCAACATTAAAATCACCGTCAGTGGCCAGAATAACCCTGTTCGTTCCACCTTTAATAAAAGTACTTTTAGCTAGTCGGTAAGCGGCCCTGATACCGCTTTCTCCCGGTGTTGCCCCGCCGGCTTCCAGCTGGGCAATGGATTCAAGAATTTTCTTTTTCTCAGTACCACAGGTTGGACCGAGCCAAACACCATTCACTCCTCCATAAACAACTATAGATACAGTATCTATTTGACGCAGGTTATTTACCATCAGGCCGAAGGCTGACTTCAACAGCGGCAACCGGTTGGGAAGGTCCATCGATCCTGAAACATCAATCAGGAATACCAGGTTGGCCGGTGGAATCTTATCCAGCATGGCTTTTTTTGCACAAATATTCAGGTACAATAATTCATGTTCGGCATTCCATGGGCAAGATGAGATAATCGAATTGTAATTAAACATGCTGTCATCCCCCGGCTGAGTATAATGCAGATTAAAATAGTTCATCATTTCTTCAAGCCTGATTGCATCAGGAGGAACTATATTTTCCATATTGATAAAACGCCGGATATTACTGTAAGATGCTTTATTGATGTTTACGGCAAATCCTGTTTCAGGAAACTTCTCGGCCTGCACGAACGGATTTTCTACCAGTGAACTATAGGTTTCTGCGTCAACGGTCCAGCGTTCGCGCATTTCCGGGTAAAGGTTTTTGGTTAGGGACAGGAGGCGGTTGGTTGGCTTTGGTGGGGGTGCAAATCTTGCCTTCAAAACAATGGTCTGATATTTATCTGCATTTACCGGAATTGTGCTGGGGTAGAAGCCGTCTGCTATAACCGTTATTGTATCTGCTGAGCGGGGAACGTTAATACCAAATCCTCCCATATTACCCGAATAATAAAGGTATTCACTGGAAGCAAGCCTGATACGGACATTACTCAGCGGGTTTTTCTGCTCATCCCTGATTTCACCCCGTAAATAGTACTGACAGCGGACCTGGAGGCAGGAGCATAAAGCAATCCATATGACTAGCAGGATTTTCAATTAGAATATTTTGGTAACGGAGCCTTCTATTGGTAACAAACGCTTTTTATTCAAAAAGCTGATAAATAGACGCGGTATTTCTCCCTCTTCCATTATAATCCAGACCATATCCCACAACAAATTTATCCGGAATTTCAAACCCTGTATAATCCACTTTTAGCGGATATACCGTTGCGTCCGGTTTATGAAGAAGGGCAACAATCTTGAGGGAGGCCGGCTGCTGATGCCAGAGCTGCGGAAGAAATTCATTCAGTGTCTTGCCGGTATCAACGATATCTTCCAGGATGACCACATGCCTGTCAAATATTTCAATGTCAAGTCCAATAGCAGTTAAAACCTGGCCTGAGGATTTCATACCCTTATAAGAAGCAAGTTTTATAAATGATATTTCTGCGTCGATTTTTAAGGATTTAAACAAATCGGCCGCAAAAATGAAAGCTCCATTGAGAATTGCAATGAATATTGGGTTTTTATCTTTGTAATCATGGTCCAGTGCAGCAGCGAGTTCTGCAACTTTCTCACTTATCGCCTTCTCGGAGATATATTGTTTGAAAAGCTTATCATGTATTTGAAGGGTCGTCATAGATTTATTTAGAAGATGGAATATAATCAGGGAGAAGTATTTCCCGTTTTCACACTGCCGGCATTTCTAAGTACGGGTTTTGTATTAACCATTGATTGAAGATATATCTTTTCCCCGGGCGCAGGTTCTTCGCCGGTTTCCAGCCGGTTGAGCTCAAGAATATTTTCAAGGCGGATGCCCTCTGCCTGACAGATATTGTACATAGTTTCTCCAGGCTGAACAATGTGAAAAGGGGTGGCTCCGATTTTACGCTTGCGCTGAAGATAAATCAGTTGGTCATTATTCAACACATCTTCCTGCTTTAACTCATTGAATTCAATTAATCGTGCCAGTGGAATTGCATACTGATTTGAAAGAGAAAGCAGGGAAACACCCGACTTCACATAAATTACTTTTGTTGCATTAATAGTAAATGTTCCGTCGGGATAAGATGCAGAAGGGGTGGCCTTTTGAAGAGTCGAATCAAAAAATCCATCGATCGTTTCACGATTCAATTCTCTTGCGAGAGCAGCAGAATCCGTTCTTTCCGGTGGCAATTTGCCCATAGCAATCAGGCTATATTTCTGCAGATCATAGTCCTGAATCAGTTTAATTAAAATCTGCGAATATTTTATGTTGGTGGCATAACCTGCTTTCTTTAATCCATATGCCCAGGATTCATAGTCTTCCGGATTGATTCTGAAAAGAAAAGCATAACGTGGACTCTGGCTAAGGAAGTCAGAATGATCACGATAGGAATCTTGCGCTGCTGCGTAACTGCGAAAACATTCTCCTCTTGCATCGTCATCATGATATGCTACGGGTCCGGTCCAATTTTCTTTGCATTTTATTCCGAAATGATTATTTGAAGCGATGACAAGATCACTTGTGCCTGCCTGTGTTTCGTGGATACCCTGTGCAAGTATTATGGAAGCCGGAATACCCGATCTCTGCATTTCTGCAATTGCCAGGAGTTTATAAGTATTGATATATTTATTTATTTGATCGGGACTCTGCGCGGAAAGCAATCCTGCAGGCAGTAACATGATCATCAGTATCCGAAGTTTTAAATTCATCAGCACTCATTATTTTTTGCGGAGAAGATAAAGGCCGTCCCTTAAAGTAAGCATCATTTTTTCAACCCGGTTATCTGATAAAATCATATCGTTAAAAGCCTGAATCGCTTTTGCACTTTTTCCTTTTACTTCTTCTTCAAAAACCTGACCATGAAACAAAACATTATCTGCCATAATCAGACATCCCGATTTTAATTTTGGCAGCAAGGCATTATAATAATCTATATAACCGGTTTTATCTGCGTCAATAAAAACAAGATCCCATGGTTTATCGATCTTATTGAGCAGCTCTAACGCATTTCCGGTGTGCAAAATTATTTTATTCTCTGTTTTAGATTTCTTAAAGTTTTCACGGGCAACAGCAGCCGACTTCTCATCTATTTCAAACGTATGGAGTTCACCCCCCGGTTTAAGGCCCTTTACCAGGCATAAAGCGCTGTAACCCAGGAAAGTACCTATTTCCAGAATAAAAGCCGGGTTTAGTAATTTGCTGATCATTTCGAGGAACTTACCCTGTAAAGTCCCACTCAGCATATGAGATTCCGGATGAATGTGGTTCTTAAGTTCGATCTCATTTAGTATATCATCCTCCTGTACTGTGTATTTTTCAGCATAGGTCTGTGCTTGTGGGTTAATTAAATTCATTTTGCGAAATTAAGCTTAAAGCCTAAAGCCTAAAGCCCAAGGCCCAAAACCTCTTTTCAGATCCATAATGATATTTTTCAATCACGATTCGTTTTATCGATTGTTTATGAATAGTTTTTAGCTTTAAGCTTTAAGCTTTAGGCCTTGGGCTTTAGGCCTTGCGCTTTACGCTTATTAAAGTCAGACCAATAAAAGTAAAAATGCCGTTGATCAGGAGAAGTTCAAGGCCGATATGAAAGTTGCCGAATATATATTGTTGGTATTTATCAAGGAAAAAACAAAGAATGGGCGACAAAATACAAACCAGTGGTACCCATTTATTACGGAGACTGCGGCGCGTAAGTATGGAAAAAGAAAAAAGTCCAAGTAAAGGTCCGTAAGTATAAGTGGCGACTTTCAATATGATACCAATCATACTGTCGGAGGAAATCCATTTGTAAATCAGAACAAAAATGAGAAAAACAAAAATGAAAACAAGATGCACCCGCTGACGGATTTTTTTCCTTCGACTCTCTTCAAGTTTCTGATTTCGGTTAATGCCCAGGATATCTATGCAGAATGAAGCGGTAAGCGCAGTTATCGCACCATCAGAACTGGGGAACAAGGCGGATATCAGGGCGATTATAAATATTACCGAAATGATATTTGGCATATGATGGAGCGCGAGTTCCGGAAATAAATGGTCACCCGTTACTGAAAGATTTTCGGATGCAGCAAACAGGTGTAACAGGCCGCCGAGGAACAGGAAAAGAAATATAACGACCAGCATGATAAAACCCAACACCACCATATTTTTTTGGGAGTCCTTTAGAGTTCTTACAGAAATACTTTTCTGCATCATTTCCTGATCCATGCCCGTCATGGTTACTGTAATAAATATTCCGGCGATGATCTGTTTCAGAAAAAACAATTTGCTGTCAGGATCTGTAAAGAAAATTTTAGAATACCCTTTTATTTGCATGGCCTGAAAAGCACCCGAAAGGTTCAGATTGAGATGATGTAAAATAAACAGCACGCAAATCACCATGCCTCCGAGCATGCACGTTGTCTGCAGCGTGTCGGTCCAAACAATGGTTTTGACTCCTCCTTCATAAGTGTAAAGTAATATCATGAGCAAAATGATAAGGGTTGTTAGCCAGAACGGTACATGAAATTCTGAAAGAATAGCTTCCTGTAAAATATTTACGACCAGGTAAAGTCGGGCAGTTGCTCCTAAAACTCTCGAAAGTATAAAAAAAGCAGCGCCGGTTTTATATGAAATAAAACCCAGTCTTTCATTCAGGAAATTATAAATGGAGGTGAGGTGCAGCCGGTAATATAAAGGTAAAAGAACATAAGCGATCAGGAGATAACCAAGGAAATATCCCAGCGTAATTTGAAAATATGAGAAGGAATCCCTGGCAACTGCTCCGGGAACACTCACAAAAGTCACACCCGATAAGGAAGTGCCGATCATGCCAAATGCTACCAGCATCCAGTTGGAATTCCGGTTCCCGATGAAAAAAGATTCATTGTTTGATCCCCTCGAAGTACGATATGCCACAAAGAGCAGCAGAACGAAATAAGCAACTACAAAAGAGAATAATAAAAGAGGAGACATTTCTGAATGTGAAATTAGTGATAGAAAATTAGGAAATACAATATTAAAATTTCAATTTTAGTTCCCCCAATCGCAAACATTCTATGAATATTGAATCAGTGGCAGTTTTTTGTGGCTCCCAGAGTGGAAAAAATCCTTTGTTTACGCAACACGTCAAAGAACTTGGTAAACTGCTGGCCATGCTTAAAGTGAAACTGGTATATGGTGGAGGGCATAAAGGTCTGATGGGTACACTTGCAGATTCAGTACTGGAACATGAAGGCAGGATTATGGGAATAATTCCTGAATTGCTAATCGAATGGGAAGCACAGCATAAGGGTCTTACAGAACTCGCCGTAGTTCCGGATATGCATACACGTAAAAAAATGATTTATGACCGGTGCGATGCAGTAATTGTGCTTCCAGGCGGGTTTGGGACAATGGACGAAATGTTTGAAATCCTTACCTGGAATCAGTTAAAAATTCACAATAAAAAAATATATATCCTCAATTCAGACGGATATTATAATCACCTTCTAAAATTTATCAGTGGAATGCAGAAAGAGGGATTTCTTCAACCTGAACAGATTGAA
>DATHNR010000226.1:0-3808 GCA_035485835.1 Puia sp. | reverse complement strand
ACGGGATACTGCCTCCCCCATCAGTATGGAGAAAAAATTGCATACCTCGTTAACCACGTAAAAGATATAGACAAAGCCATTATTTCATGCCATTGTCATAATGACCTTGGTCTTGCTACAGCTAATTCTATTTCCGGAATTATTGCAGGAGCACGGCAAATTGAATGCACCATTAATGGCCTTGGCGAAAGGGCCGGCAATACCGCCCTGGAGGAAGTAGTCATGATCATACGACAGCACTCGGATCTCGGATTTAAAACGAGCATTAAAACCCAATCCCTGAATCCTATGAGCCGGCTTGTTGCAGACACAATGCGCATGCCGGTCCAGCCCAATAAAGCCATCGTGGGAGCGAATGCTTTCTCTCATTCATCGGGTATTCACCAGGACGGATTCCTGAAAGACGCTTTGACATATGAAATCATAAATCCTGATGAAGTGGGTGCAGATGGTTCCAAAATTGTACTGACTGCAAGAAGTGGCCGCAGTGCTCTTGCCCACCGTTTCAGGATTATCGGATATGAATTCACACGCAACGAAATTGATGTCCTCTATGTGGAATTTCTCCGGTTGGCCGATACGAAAAAAGAAGTAGGTGAAGAAGATTTACATGCACTCGCTAAAGTTGCTGTGAGCGCCTGATAATGCCGGATCAAGCTATTAAAAAATTTATGAAACCAAAAACTCTTTTCGAAAAAATCTGGGATCCCCATGTGGTGAAAACCATTGAAGAAGGCCCTTCCGTTTTATATATCGACAAACATCTTATCCATGAAGTCACCAGTCCCCAGGCCTTCAAAGGACTGGATGACAGGGGCCTTCCCGTCTTTCGTCCTCAACAAATCATTGCAACAGCTGATCATAATGTTCCTACCGAAAATCAGCATCTTCCCATAAAGGAAGCACTTTCGCGGGTTCAGGTTGATACACTGGAAAAAAACTGTAAAAAGTTTGGTATCGAATTATATGGTCTCGGACATCCTTACCAGGGAATAGTGCATGTTATCGGACCGGAACTTGGAATCACATTACCGGGAATGACTATTGTTTGTGGTGATAGCCATACATCCACTCACGGCGCTTTCGGAACCATTGCATTTGGTATTGGCACCAGCGAAGTGGAAATGGTGATGGCTACCCAGTGCCTGATGCAAACCCGTCCAAGACTGATGCGAATCAATGTGGAAGGAAAACTGAATCCGGGTGTTTTATCCAAAGACATCATACTATATATTATTTCTAAAATTTCTGCCAGCGGTGCAACAGGATTTGCTGTTGAATACGCCGGATCTGCCATCCGGAATCTCTCCATGGAAGCCCGGATGACGATTTGTAATATGAGTATCGAAATGGGTGCGCGTTGTGGTTTGATCGCTCCCGACGAAACAACTTTTGCGTATATCAAAGGAAGGAAATTTGCACCGCAGGGATCTGAATGGGATAGATCCCTGGCTTTTTGGAAAACTCTTTTTACCGATAATAAAGCATCATTCGATGTTGAAATTGATATCAATGCTTCGGAAATTGAACCAATGATAACATACGGAACGAATCCGGGCATGGGTATTGGAATTTCAGGCCATGTTCCCAATCTGCGGGATGTGGAGGAAAAAGAAAAACTATCTTTTGAAAAATCACTTCTGTACATGGGACTTGAACCGGGTATGGGCATCAAGGGGAAAAAAGTCGATTATGTTTTTATTGGCAGTTGTACGAACAGCCGGATTGAAGACCTGCGTCTGGTGGCTTCCTTTGTAAAAGGAAAACAAAAGGCAAAAGACGTCCAGGTATGGATTGTTCCCGGCAGCAAACAGGTTGAAAAACAGGCGCAACTTGAAGGCATCGATAAAATATTTGAGGACGCGGGATTCCTGCTTCGCCAGCCGGGATGCTCTGCCTGCCTGGGAATGAATGAAGATAAAATCCCGGCAGGTAAATATTGCATATCAACCAGCAACAGGAATTTCGAGGGCCGCCAGGGACCAAATGCACGAACATTTTTAACGAGTCCGCTGACCGCAGCAGCAGCCGCGATTACTGGCAGGGTAAGTGATGTGAGAGAACTTATTTGAGGAAAGTATGGGAGTATGGGAGTATGGGAGTGGGAATGAAAATAATTATTAAAGACATTAAATATTCAACGGATATGAGATCGGATAAGAATATGTGAAAAAGTTTTCAAATTTGAAAAAACTCCCATACTCCCATACTCCCATACTCCCATACTTTCTTAAGATGAAATCAATTAACAAAATCACGAGCTCCGCTGTTCCACTTAACATCGAAAACATTGATACGGTCAGATCATTCCTGCCCGATTTCTCAAAGCAACCAGCCGGGATGGATTTGGTAAAAATCTTTTTCGCGACTGGCGTTATGAAAATGATGATGAAAATAAACCGAGAAAAGAGTTTGCATTGAATGATCCGCGCTACTCAGGAAAAATTCTTGTAGCAGGTAAAAATTTCGGATGCGGTTCTTCACGTGAACATGCAGCCTGGGCAATCAAAGATTATGGATTCGATGTAGTTGTAAGCAGCTTCTTTGCCGACATTTTTAAAAATAATGCACTCAATAATTTTTGTCTGCCGGTAACTGTGAGCGAAGATTTTCTAAAAGAAATATTTGATGCCATCAACCACGACGCATCGCTCGAAATTTATGTGGATCTCGAAAATCAGTCCATTAGCTTTCCCGGAAAAGAAGAAAAAACATTAGAGTCATCATTCGAGATCAGTCATTATAAAAAAACCTGTCTTCTTAATGGATATGACGATATTGATTACCTGTTAAGTATGAAAGAAGAAATTACTTCTTTCGAAAAAAAATCTCTCACCCACCCGAATTCTATATGAAAAAAAACATTGTTGTTATTGAAGGCGATGGAATAGGACCCGAAGTCACCCGCCAGGCAGTAAAAGTGCTCAATGCTATTGCTGAATGCTTTCATCATTCATTTGAATACCGTTATTGCCTGATGGGTGCTATAGCAATTGACAAAACCGGCAACCCACTTCCCGATGAAACGATAACGCTGGCCATGGAAAGTGATGCCATTCTGTTTGGTGCAATCGGACACCCGAAATACGATAATGATCCATCGGCAAAAGTGCGACCTGAACAGGGTCTCCTGAAGCTAAGAAAATCCCTGCAGCTCTTTGCAAATATTCGTCCCGTAAGCACTTACCCTTCCCTGCACCATCTTTCACCATTGAAATCAAAAAATATCGAAGGGGTGGATTTTATTATTTACAGGGAACTTACAGGTGGCATTTATTTTGGAAAGAAAGAAACAAGTGCAGACCAGTCCAGTGCTTCAGACGAATGCAGCTATAACAGGGAAGAAATAGAACGCATTGCCCATCTCGCGTTCAAACAGGCTTTGCAGCGCAGGAAAAAATTGACCCTCGTTGATAAAGCCAATGTGCTGGAAACTTCAAGGCTCTGGCGCAAAGTGGTTCAGGAAATTTCCAAAAGCTATCCCGACGTCAGTCTCGACTTTCTTTTCGTGGATAATGCAGCTATGCAGATCATTGTTAATCCAAAACAATTCGATGTAATTCTTACCGAGAACATGTTTGGCGATATTCTCAGTGACGAAGCCAGTGTAATCAGCGGATCCCTGGGTTTACTACCCTCTGCTTCCGTCGGCAAAGGACCTGCGCTGTTTGAACCCATTCATGGATCATATCCGCAGGCTGCCGGAAAAGATATTGCTAATCCACTGGGATCCATTCTCTCTGCAGCCATGATGCTGGACCATTTTGAATTGCATAAAGAAGCAGCGCTTGTAAGGGAAGCCGTGGAA
>DATHNR010000225.1:0-4165 GCA_035485835.1 Puia sp. | reverse complement strand
CTTCTTTCGGATGAATTAATCGGAGATGCCGCAACCCGTCTATATAAAGACGCTCAGGCTCTGTTGAAAAAAATCATTGATGAAAAATGGCTCACTCCAAGGGGCGTGATTGGAATCTGGAATGCCAATGCTACTGCTGATGATACTGTTACCATTTATACGAACCCGGACAATAAAGTTTTAATAAATTCAACCTCACCAGATTCAGAACCCGAATCAATAAGGCTGGAGTTCCTGCGTCAGCAATCTAAAAAAACTGCCGGTCAGCCCAATCTTTCCCTGGCAGATTTTATTGCACCCGAAGCATCTGGAAAGACAGATTATATCGGTGCATTTTCCGTAACCATCGAGGGAATAGAAAAACATATTGCGCGGTTCATGAAAGAATTGGATGATTATAATAAGATCATCCTTCAGGCGCTTGCCGACCGGCTTGCGGAAGCTTTTGCAGAAATGCTGCATAAAAAAGTTCGCACAGAATATTGGGGATACCAGAAAACAGAACAGCTCAGCAACGAACAGCTGATAAAAGAAGAATATTCAGGAATAAGGCCAGCGCCTGGTTATCCAGCCTGTCCTGATCATACAGAGAAATATAAATTATTTCAATTGCTTGGGGGAGAAAAAACAACAGGCATCACACTTACGGAATCTCTGGCGATGTATCCGGCATCATCAGTAAGCGGCTGGTATTTTGCAAATCCTGAGAGTAAATATTTTGGTATCGGGAAAATAAACAAAGAACAGGTTGAAGACTATTCCGTAAGAAAAAATATGGACGTGTCCGAAATTGAAAGATGGTTACGTCCAGTTCTGGAATATGATGCATAACGTTAACCAGTCATTTAAAAGAATGATCGTAAATTGCGGTCTGAAAAATTACGCCACCCAGTATGTGTAAACGAAATTTTGTGTGCAGGAGTTTTTTTATTTTAGTACTATTTTCACCACTAATCAGCCTGGCACAGACAGTAACATCCGACATACCAGCTGCACAAACCAACAGCGTACAGGTTAAAACCGGGAAAAAAAGATCAGGAGAAATTTATTTTTCCTGGGGATATAATACTGAATGGTACACACACAGCAATGTAAAAATTGACCAGCCTGCTCTCGGAAACGATTTCACATTTGAAGATATCTACGGCCACGACCACAAGGGGTGGGATGATGGGGTATTTAATAAGGCCATTTCCATTCCTCAATATAATTATCGCTTAGGCTATATTTTCAATGAACAAAAAGGTCTTGGTGTTGAGATCAATTTTGATCATCCAAAATTTATTTTCAGTGATGGTCAGATGGTTCATATTAAAGGAACATATGACGGTAAACCTGTGGACAAAGAAGTGCTGTTCGCATCCAGTGCACCGGGATCAACAGATAGTTCCTATTACTATCTGAACAATGGAGCGAATTTTTTATTATTCAATATCGTAAAACGCTGGCATATTTGGGCCAACAAAAAACAAACGATCATATTGGATGGATTAGGAAAATTTGGTGTGGGTCCTGTTATACCGCATGTGCAGAACAAATTTTTCAGCCAGCCGCCAAATGATCCTCACTTTCAGTTCGGCGGATGGAATGTTGGCGCAGAAGGCGATTTAAAATTTACTTTCTTTCATTATGTCTATCTCGAGTATGGAAACAAGATGGATTATGCCCGTTATTCCGGTTTGAAGATTTACGATGGAACAGCAAAGCAGGCATTTGGAACCTATGAAATGATTCTCAGTCTCGGAGTTATATTTCCTGTAGGCAAAGAACGCTGAACGCGGAACGCTGAACGCGGAACGCGTAATGCTTAACACGAAACGCGGTTTAACATTCTTAAGAATTTAGAAATAAGTATATTTTCTTTACCTGTATAATATGAATTCGTTCCGCGTTCCGCGTTAAGCGTTAATTAGGGAATTTCTTCTCAAACAACCACCAAAGTCTTTTCCGTTTTTTTAGAACATTATAATTACTTGAGATGTACGCTTTGATATGATTCATGGCTTCATCTAAATCATCCGTAACCAGGAGCAGGTCAAGATCATTTTCCAAAATCGTCTCTTCGGTTTTCATTTTTTGAAACATTTCCACCAATGGTGCATAGTAGGATTTCCCATAAAGCACCACAGGAAATTGTGTAATGGATTTGGTCTGGATAAGGGTAAGCGTATTGAATAATTCATCCATAGTGCCAAAACCACCAGGCATCACGATAAACGCATAGGAATATTTAAGTAACATGGCCTTCCGAAGAAAAAAATAATCGAAGGTGATCCATTTCTGCATGTATTTATTTGGCTGCTGTTCCATCGGAAGGCGGATATTACAGCCAACAGATCTGCCTCCGGTTTCAAATGCACCCCGGTTGGCTGCTTCCATTATGCCCGGACCACCGCCAGTCATTACGGTGAAATTCATAGCTGCAATACGCTTTCCGAATTCCCGTGCGACTCCATAATAAGGATGATCTTCTTTGAAACGCGCTGATCCGAAAACCGTTATACAGGGCCCAACAAAATACAGGGAGCGATTCGCGCCAAGGATCTGAAAAAACACTTTCCATGCAAACGCAAGTTCCACACTACGGCTTTGCGGCCCTTCCAGGTATAGGGGTCTTTTGGAAGAAATGACGGTTTGAGCTTCTGACATAGATTCATCGTTCTTTAAAAAACAAGAAGTAAATTACATATCGAATATAAGCAAACAAGAGGATGGCATCCATGCGTATTATTAGTTATAATGTTAATGGTATCCGCGCAGCGATAAAAAAAGGATTGATAGACTGGTTAAAAACAAATCCTGCCGATATCATTTGTATTCAGGAAACAAAAGCGGAAAAAGACAATGTGGCACATGCAGAAATTACTGCACTGGGTTATTTTGATTATTGGTTTAGTGCGCAAAAAAAAGGATATAGCGGGGTGGCCGTATTCACAAAAATTAAACCCAATAATGTTCAGTACGGAACAGGTCACGCGGTGAGTGATGAAGAGGGAAGGGTTCTCCAGCTTGACTTTGGTGACATTCATCTTATCAATGCATATTTCCCTTCAGGAACTTCAGGAGATATCAGGCAGGAATTTAAATATAAGTGGCTGGACGAAATATATCTTTATCTGGATGAATTGAAGAAAAAATACCCGCGCCTGATTCTGTGTGGCGATTATAATATTGCCCATAAAGAAATCGATATTCATGATCCGAAAGGAAATAAAAATTCATCAGGTTTTTTACCTTTAGAAAGGGCATGGATGGATAAATTCCTGGATAGTGGATGGACAGATAGTTTCAGGAAACAACATCCCGAGCCTCATCGATACAGTTGGTGGAGTCAGCGTTTCCCTTCC
This sequence comes from Puia sp., assembly GCA_035485835.1. GTDB lineage: Bacteria > Bacteroidota > Bacteroidia > Chitinophagales > Chitinophagaceae > Puia. Next base: position 818 of record DATHNR010000225.1, on the reverse strand, counting down.
GTCAGACTTAATAATAAAGGTTGGCGGATCGATTATATTTGTGTGACCAAAAACCTGGCCAGTCAGGTTTTACGAACAGATATATTTCCCGATATTAAGCACAGTGATCATTGTCCCGTTTACCTCGAGATCAAAAAATAGACCCATTAAGATTTTAATCAGAATCTGTGTGTTACTTGTGGAAAAGTATAATTGCCTGAAACCCTTATCAGCGCTGAATTATCCCTGTTATCAGAGTACTAAAAAATTTTGGAGGAAATAAAAAGCAGGTATATTTGCCGGTACAAAATATTACACTATGAACAAAGCAGAATTAATTTCAAAAATTGCCGATGATGCCGGCATTACAAAAACTCAGGCCAATGATACACTCGATTCTTTTGTTGAAGCTGTCGCCAAAACATTGAAAGGTGGTGGGAAAGTAACGTTGGTTGGTTTTGGTACATTTTCTGTTTCCAAAAGAGCTGCCCGTAACGGCCGCAACCCTCAGACTGGCGCAGTGATAAAAATTAAAGCGAAAAAAGTAGCAAAGTTCAAAGCAGGTAAGGAATTGTCTGCCAAAATGTAATTGCAGTCCTGATCATTTCTTTAAGAGCTCCGGTTAACTGATTATAAATTAGCCGGAGCTTTTAATTTTACTGATATTTGCACTCTTAATAAAAACAATATGGGCAAAGGAGATAAAAAGACAAAGAAGGGTAAAATATTCAAAGGATCTTTTGGTAAAAGCAGACCAAGAAATGAAAAGAAAGCTGTAGTTAAGAAGAAAGAAGCTTAAGGAGCCAATCTTTCAATCATCCAATTACCATTTTCCTGTA
>DATHNR010000224.1:0-13624 GCA_035485835.1 Puia sp. | reverse complement strand
AAAAGTAGAATCGGAGAGACTGAACAGGCATCAAATAGATTAATTATAATGTTTATCCACACTTTCATGTGAGAAAGCCCAAACGAGTGATACGATCCATCCAATAAAGGTCCAGCCGAGGAAAATATTCAACATTAAAATAGCATACCTGTTAGCTTTTCTCCTGTCGAAGGCTACGATGGTTGGAATAAAGTAAATGGCGGTACTTATTAAAAATAGAAACATCATATAAAATCGCTTCTATTGATTGAATATCCGGCGATCACAAATTTACATATTTATTCCGTCTTCAGGATTTTTGCCGGACTGGCTACAGCCGCTCTTGCAGAATGAAATGTAGCCGTTACAACGGCGGTAATTACGATTACAAGAGCGGATAATATAAACGGCACCGGTGACAGGCCTGCATTGTATGGAAAAATGTTTAACCAGTTGTTCATAAAAAACCAGGCAACCGGAAAGGCGATGAAAGCTGCAATTAATGATAGCCATAGATAATTTCTGGTAATCAGGGCCACCACTTCCGCGATACTTGCGCCAAGCACCCTTCGTATACTGATTTCCTTCTGCTTTTGTTGCGTTGTAAATGCCGTAAGTCCTAACAGACCAAGACAGGTAATAATGATAGTAAGCACAGAAAAAGCCGCAAATATTTTCCCTCTTTTCTGATCTGCAGCAAATTGTGTGTTAAAATCTTCATCCAAAAATTTATACTCAAAAGGCAATTGAGTGAAATATTTCTTCCAGACAGCTTCAGCCTTAGCGATCGAGGTTTTGATGTCTCCGGGATTCAGTTTTACCTGGATGATATTGCTATTGGGAGAATAAAATAACAGAAGTGGTGCAATCGTATTATACAAAGATTTCTGATTGAAATTTTTTACAACTCCAACCACTTCAAGATAATGATTTGAGGTATCACCCGGGAATGTTACTCTTTTTCCGATCGCATTGTCCCATGCAAAATGTTTTACCATGGCTTCATTCACCAGGATACTATGCAAAGTATCTGCAGGGCCTTCAAAATTTCGCCCCTTAACTATGGGAATACCTAATGCACTAAGGAAATTTTCATCAATGCCATAATCTTCTATCCCTTTGTCAACATGTCCGGTATTTGTCTGTACAGTAAAAAGATTCAGGTTGAGGCCTGGTGTTCCCGGATAGTTATTACCGGTTCCCACTGTTTTTACTCCAGGAAGATTGCGCAGTTCGTTATTCATGGCGAATATTTTACCGCGTTCGTCCTCACCGGTATTTACAGTTATGGTCATTACCTGATCCTTATTAAAACCAACATCCTTTTTCCGCAAATAAGATAGTTGTGCATGCACCACCCAGGTGCAGATGAGCATGATCATTGAAATCGAAAACTGTATTACGACCAGTGAACGGCGCAGATTTACATTACCCGATGCTTTTGACAATGCCCCTTTTAATATACTCACAGGTTCAAAGCTGGAAAGATAAAATGCGGGATAACTGCCGCCCACTAATCCTGTAAATAAAAGAATGCTGACAAGCAAAATAATATTGAAAGGCTGCAGAAGCGTATGCATTGTAAATGCCTTACCGGATATTGAATTAAAGGCAGGCAATAATAGAATGACAAGTATAATGCTCAATAATAAGGCAATAAATGCAGTAAGTAATGACTCACTTAAGAATTGACCTACCAGCTGTTTCTTTGTGGAGCCCGCGACTTTGCGGATTCCAATTTCCTTGGCCCTGCGTGCTGATCTTGCAGTAGTCAGGTTCATATAATTGATACAGGCAATCAGGAGCATGAAAAAAGCTACTGCAGAAAAAATCCGGATATATGACATATCACCAACTTCTTCCGGCTCTCCTTCCAATGTTGAATGAAGATGTATATAAGTTATTGGCATTACACCATATTGAATCTTTACGTTGAATTTTGCAAAAATCGGCGCCATATACTTATCGTACATGGGGATTAGTTTTTTATTAAAGGCCTCCGGGCTGGTCCCCGGTTTCAACAAAACATAAGTAAAGTTGTTGAAACTTCCCCAGTTATCATTGCCATTGTTATTGCCTTTCAAAATGGTAGAAAAAGATATCAGCATGTCAAACCGCAAATGGGAATTTTGTGGTACATCTTCAATTACCCCCGTAACCTTATACAAATCATATACGGTTTTCATTGTTTTGCCAACAACCTGTTCGTTTTTTCCAAAATATTTTTCAGCCAGTGTTTTTGTAATAACGATGCTGTTCGGATTTTTCAGGGCATTGGCAGGATTCCCTTCCAAAAATCTGCAGGTGAAAATGTTGAAGATGTTGCTATCAGCATAATAAATTTTGGTTTCATAAAAACCATCCGTACCCTTCTTGAATAATGTTCTTTCCTTGCCCAGTAACCGGGTTGCTTCTTCGACTTCCGGAAAATCCTTTTTTAAGGTAGCTGCCAGCGGAAGTTGTGTAACAGTCCAGTTTGTATTTTTATCTTTTTCCTGTATATAAGAAACAATCCTGACGATGCGATCGGCTTTTTCATTGTAGCGGTCATAATTCAATTCGTCGGTGATATAAAAAATAAGGAAAAGGCTGAATGTAATTCCAATGGTGAGTCCCAATATATTGAGAATGCTATACCATTTATCTTTTTTAAAATTGCGAAAGGCAATGCGAATCAAGTTTTTTATCATGGATCGTAATTAATTCTGTTATGGATGCCTGAAGTATTTACCCTAAAAGATGCCAATTCTGTAATATACTCATAATCATTATATTACGAATAGTTCTTTACAGTCGGTGTCCGATATTGATATGATGGGTGTTCAATTTTGATCAGATAATTCTCCCATTCCTGCTATCACTAAGAATCTTTTGATTAAATTTCTATGACGTTAAATCTTTAACAAAAGTTACAATAGAATGTCACCAGATACAAAAATGACCTGCGGAATAATTCTCCTCACTGTACCCACCATTCAGTATGGAGGATATTTTCTTTTGACTATTCTTTCAGGTAAACAAAAACTTCCGCTTACAGATTTTCAGAAATCCATGTTTCGTGCAGGTCATGCGCATGCGGGAGTACTGGTAATTCTTGCGCTTGTGGCCGAGATTCTGGCAGACTACACCAGTTTTAATCCGGCATTGGAAAAATTTATCCGTATAGGATTTCCGCTGGCGGCCATTTTGGTAAGCGGAGGGTTTTTTGCAAGCGCTTCCGGTAAGAATATTACAAAACCCAACAGCATGGTTTCTATTTTATATATAGGAATCCTGCTACTGGCGGCAAGCTCAATAATATTGGGCGTCGGACTGATAAAAAATGTATCAGTCATGTAGATTAATTAGCAATTTCTACAGATACCTTTTTATTTTGTCACATTTGTCGCGGACTGCTTATGATAATTCGCAACCAGGTCATGGATATCCTGTTTTCTCTGTTTTTTTAAAGCACGGATCTCCTGACGTTTTTGTTTGGATGTAAGTGTATTATCCTGATGAACTGAATAAATCCTGTCATCATAGTCCGCTCTGATCGCATCTTCTTTCCTTTGCAGATTACTTGGGCGGTAATAGGGCGAACCATAAGGATAGTAAGCTCCATAAGGTAATCCATAATAACCAAAAGGACTGTAGAATGGATAATAGCCAAATCCCACACTGATACGCGGCGCGACAACATACCCGTAGCTATGTAATGCAACTCCCCCATGTGTCTGGGCTTCCGCTCCATAGGCGAATCCAAGACACATCACAATAACCATTAACTTTTTCATAAATACGTATTTGATATACAATAATAACGCTGAAGATATTTGAAGGATGTCTTCAAAGAGTTATATAACGAATCCCTAACAATTCGTGCTCATTTATTCTTCCCTGCAGCCCAGAGAATTGCATTACCAAACATTTTTTTGAATGCTTCAGCGTGGAATATATTGGCGTGATGACCCATCTGGAAATAAATGTTGCGGGCTTTTATTTTATCGTTTGACCAGATCACCGGATGATCCCCCATTTTTATATCTGAAGGCGGCTGATAACTTGATTCGTCCACATTGGCAATTACATGAACATTCGGCCGGGGATCCTTATCATAAGTATACCATTCATCGTCCGGTATAGAAAAAGTATCAGGGAGTCCCTTCATAAGAGGATGATTTTTATCCTCTACATGTACAGTTGCAGTCGCCCTGGCCGCGATATAGTTTTTCCAGCGTATACCTCCCATGAACTGTGAAAACCAGTCCCACATAGGATAACCATCAAACTCACCCAAAAGGGATGCATGATGAAATCCAATCCAGCCACCTCGCCCCCCTTCCATATATTTAATAAATGCGGCTTTGGATTGATCGGTCCACATATAAGGCGGATAATTCAATTGAATGAATACCTGATAATGCGACAGATATTCATCACTTATGGAATCTGTTTTGTTAATGACATCAAAGTCAAAATTATTTTCCGCAGCGAAATCTTTCAGCCAGTCCAATGCAGCAATGACAAAGCCTTCATGTATACCGCCTTTTTCCGTCAGTACCAATACGTGAAATGCGGGTTCCTTTGTTAATTTTTTCCCAAAGCTCAGGGAACAACACAGCAGGAGAAGAGCCGTAATTAAATAAAAAATGCGATGTTTCTTCATCAGATTTATTACACCAAGATAAAGATATCGGTGGAATCAAATCCTTAAAACAACGGTTTGATTGAAATAGCCGCCCCGCCTCCGGGAGCGAGTTTGAGAATCAGCCTGGTTGACTGGTCCACTTTGATTTTTCTAATGTGGTACGCTTCCGGGTTTTGCAGCCAGTCTGCATCTTCAGCATCTTCATAAATGGTAGCTTCATAATTCTTCCCTTTGTCCAGAAAAGAAAGATCGGCTGTCATTTCCCGTCTATGCTCGTCTGTAATGGCTCCCATAAACCATGCATCTCCATTTTTTTGTTTGCGGGCGATCAGGATATAATCTCCGGGTTCCGCTGCAAGGATACGCGAATCATCCCAGTCCGTCGGCACATCTTTTATGAATTGAAAGGCATCCATATTCGCCGTATAATTTTCCGGAAGATCCGCCACCATTTGCAAAGGACTGTACATGGTAACATAAAGAGCAAGCTGTTTTGCAAGTGTTGTATGAACGCGACGGCTGCTGTCTCCGGAATAATGGTTGAGTTTGAAAATACCGGGTGTATAATCCATAGGCCCTCCCATCAGTCTTGTGAAAGGTAATATCGTCTCGTGTTCCGGCTGGTTGCCATCTGCGAAGGCATTGTATTCGTTTCCTCTGGCAGCTTCACTGGCCAGGAAGTTTGGGTAAGTTCTTTGCAAACCTGTAGGACGAACGGGTTCATGTTCATCGATCATGATCCGGTAATAGGCAGCTTTTTTAATCGCACGCAGGTAATGGTTTATCATCCATTGGCCATCATGATGTTCACCCCTTGGGATGATTTTGCCTACATATCCAGTCTTTACAGAATGATATCCGTGTTCATTCATAAATCGAAAAGCTGTATCCATCTGCCTTTCATAGTTCGTTGCTGAACCCGATGTTTCATTGTGCATGATGATTTGAACACCCTTACTGTTTGCATAATTTATAATTTCATTCACATCAAAATCAGGATAGGGTGTTACAAAATCAAATACGTTTTCTTTCCAGTTTCCAAACCAGTCTTCCCATCCCGTATTCCATCCTTCAACCAATACTCCCTGTATGCCATTGGCGGCAGCAAAATCGATATAGCGTTTTACATTGGCAGTATTTGCCCCATGTTTATTATTTGGAATTAGTTTTCCTCCTGCATCAACACTATCCGGAAAGTCCGAATAACTCCAGGTGCTTTTACCTGTTTGCATTTCCCACCAAACACCAACAAATTTCATTGGTTTTATCCAGCCGGTATTGGCTATCACCGATGGCTCATTCAGATTCAATATCATTTTTGATGAAAGGATATCCGTTGCTTTGTCGCTGACTATAATGGTTCTCCAGGGCGTATGAAATGGCGCGTGCAGATATGCTTTGTTTCCTACAGCGTCAGGTACGAGGCGGGCCGACAGCTGATCAGTTGCCCCATCTACATGCAATTGCATGGCCGGATAATCTACCAATGCAGCTTCATGGATATTTATATATAATCCTTCCGAAGTTTTCAGCAACAAAGGAGTTTGCACAGCGTAACGGTCGGGAGCAACCCTTACCGCAATAGCCGTACTGGATTCTACCAAAGGTTTATTATCGATGATACTAAGAGAGCAGGTCGTATAAGGATATTCATTGCTGTCATAATCACCCGGAATCCAGAAAGCCTTATGGTCCCCGGTAAGATTGAAATGGGTCATTTCATCCTTAACAATAAAATACTGAAGCCCCGGCTGTTTTGGAAATTCGTACCTGAATCCCACTCCGTCTTCAAAAACCCTGAACACAATATCCAGCAAACGATGTTTTTTATTTTTTTGTGCCAGGTGAACCACTAATTGTTTATAATGATTACGGATATTCTTAAGCTCACCCCAAACCGGCTGCCAGTTTTCATCCACTGTTTTTTCTTCTGCTCCTGTCATTACAAAATCCTTATAAAATAATGAGTCATCGCTCAATGAAAATCCCAGGGGCGAAGAAAGAATAACCGGTTTTTGATTAAAAAAAACTGAATAGGCAGGTTGGCCGTTTTCATCAAGGGTAAACTGAAGATTTATTTTCCCCAGAATGGAAGAAGCTGCATTTTTTGACTGCGCAAAAACAGATTGAAATACCAGGAAACATAGTATGCAGAAACAAGCCTTTTTAAAAATCATGCGTTATTTTAATTAGATTGAATTAAATCGGATGTTGATTGCAACTGCGTAACCTCCATTAGTTCCTTCCCCAAAAGCGGTTCGTAAAATTGATCAAATTCACTACTGTAAGAATAGGTTAAACGATCTGTTCTGTAAGGATGTAAAGTGATTTTTTGAGGAGTGGTAAACTGCAAAACAGTTTCCCCCCCGCGTTGAACACTAACCTTAACGGGACCTGCTTCCTGGTTAAATTTTGTATCCCTGAATCCCGCATCAACGCGTCTCGAATGTCCGTTCACATGAAGTATGGAAGGCTGTTTAAGCAGGGTGATCACTTCAATGGAATCTTCCGTATCAGATTCAATCCCTTTTTCTATATCGACTAATTTAAAATGATATGGTTGAGGAACTGTATTATGTTTATACTTCTTAAAAAAAACAACTGCAACATCTTTGCCAGTATAGGGTGAAGGATCTTTTTTCCAAACTGATTTATAATAATTCAGTAAAATAGAAAATCCTTCGTTATGATTTATTTCGGGGGCCAGATGATGGCCTTCAGGATAATCATTCCAGGTAATGATATTCATAATGGAAACATCTTCATAAATGCCGAATTCCAGGAGTTTCCTGAAATTATAGGAAAGTCCGGTTACAATATATTTTCTTTCTGATTTTTCGATTCCCGCCGCAGCTGCACCTTCCGCACTGTAAATATTCCAGGTGCCCCGTTCCAACAGTTTGGAGGTATAGAAATCACAGAATGCCGAACCCATGAATGTTCTGTTCCTTTTTTTACAGGTAGCTGCCACCATTTCTCCAATATAATTCTTAGTATAGGGAATGGTCCAGATCCAGCATGCCGGAAAATAATCCAGGTAATCATTCAGTTTTTTACTACTGATTTGTTCATTGATCAGAAATGTGCACGCGAATTTTTCGTGAACTGCATCTTCTAATTTTTTATAGGCAAGGGAAATATAGTATGGTTGTGAAAATCCATTCAGGTCTCCGGGAATATCAGCCAAACCGTCTCCATTCCATAAATAAAGAATTAGTCTGCCATCGGGTGTCCTGAGCCAGTGAGAATTATTTCTTCCAACTTCATTAAAAATATCATTCATCCTTCTGGCGTAAGATGCGATCCTGCTTTCCTGATTGCCTCCGGAAGGATGGGAAATACAAAATGTAAAATAAAATGGAATATGCTGCGTTTCGGCCACTCTGAAATAAGCTTTGATAATATTGTCCCAGCTTTCCGTTCCGAGCGGATAATAAAATTGAAAACCATCGATGCCACTGGCAAGGGCCGCACGCATTTCGAAAGCGACGGCACTGTCCATAGAAGCTTCCTTTAAATATGAATCTTCCATTGGCAATACCTGGGTAAGTCCCCCGATAGAAGCAGTAATATTTCCTGAAGATGAATAATAGGCAGGATCACAACTGTCTTCAAATTTATGCCCCTTAAAACGGATAATATTGGTCATGCAATGTGCGATCACCAATTTCCTGTTGCTGACCGGAAGGGCCAATTCATCTTCATTCCTAACGGAATTTTGTGCAGTGATGCTTCCGGAAGAAAAGATTAATGCCAGGAACAGAACTTTCCATCTATCCTTACAGATCAGGCTGATAAGATACATAGTTGCCGGTTAAATATACAAACAGGTGTAATCCGGGAGTTTGGGAATTATTACATAATTCCCAAACTCTCAAATTATTCTCCAGCTTTCATTTTCTGATTAATAGCCGGGATTTTGTTGTGTGGCTACTTTTGGATTTGAATTGATTTCACCAATAGGAATCGGCCATGCATATGATTTGTCTGTCCATACAAAAGGCGCACCGTTCAGTGATCTCGCTGTTACATATAAAGCATCTTCAGATGCTCCGAGATGCCAGCGGCAAACATCAAACCACCAGGAACCTTCATTGAATAATTCGGCCCATCTTTCATAATAAAGCGGATTATTGCCAAGTACCGGATCGTTAGCATTCGCGGCAGATGTAGTACTTGTAAGGCTAGTATAATCTACCGGAGAAGGAGCATCAACAGGATAATTATAAGCCCTGCGTTTTACTTTGTTGAGATATTCCACTGCAGTTGCGTTGTCGCCTGTTGCTGCTGCCGTTTCTGCATACAGCAGATAAACATCAGCCAGCCGGAGAATATATTTGTTATTACCTTCTTCAGGATTGTTCCCAATATTATTAAACAGACTTGCATATTTTCTCATACCCCATCCAAATTCTGAACTCAGATTAGCGTCTCCGAAGATATAACTAGGCCTTGAAACAGGGTACCAGCTGGAAGATGTGGGAGCTGCCCATTGGAGTGAATCAAGCCAGGGCTGTACGCAATTCACATACAGACGCGGATCCACTGTGCCATTCGAACGTGCAGCAAGAGCCTTTGCTTTATAAACAGGATCCATCACCAATTTAGGATTAGAAAAACTGGCTGGTTTCGTATTATCGAAATTGGGATTGTTCACAAGTGTATATGTACCCAGCGTATATCCAAATCGTAAAACATTCACATCATGAAGACCTATATTTCCACCATAACCCATCGGGTTAGAACTCTGTTCTGTTCCGTCACCACCTAAAGCATAGGGTGACCAGATCAGTCCATTGATGGAAGTAGCATTGGCGGGTCCGCCATAAACACCATAGTCACCATTACTATTCGGATCAATATTGAGTTCGAATATGGATTCCTGGTTAAACTCATAAGTCGGATCACCGATAAAAGAATTTCTGTAATCACTATAACTCATCAATGTTTTACCACTCTGCTGGATAACGTTAAGCAGTGTTGTCTTAGCATCGGTCCAGTCTTTTGTGAAGACATATGCTTTTCCCAACAATGCCTGGGCAGACCATTCGGTGGCTCTTGCAATATCATTGCCCGTCCATACCTGGCCTTTTAATAAGGTTGCGGCTTGCTGAAGGTCACTGATTATTTGAGCCCAAACCGCTTTAATCGAACTGCGTGGCTGTTGTGTAGTTTCGAGACTGGTGGGTAATCCGATAAACAGAGGAACACCGAGCGTGTCAGTAGGTGAAGGATTTACCAGGTTATCTTCCCCGAATAAATTCTCCAGCTGAAAATAATAATATGCACGCAGAAAATAAGCCTGACCTCTCGCAAAATTAAGTGCCTGAAGATCGCCTGGCTTTGCATATTTAGCTGCGTATGAATCGTCCGCGGCGAGCGAAACATTGCAGTTTTTAACGCCTACATATAAAGATTGCCACACACCGCCTGACATACCATTGGTAGGACTGAGTGTATTGATTGCAACGAAGCCTCCGAAATCACCCGCACCATATTGTCCGTCGGAAGTGTGGGTGGCATTTGCCATCATTTTAGTGAGATAATCAAATCCAAACAGATACTGGTCCCTCAGATTTGAATAACAGGCAGCCAGAACGCTGTTCACATCATCCATCGAGGCTGGATAATTACCCGTAGCATATTGATCCGTCGGACTCACTTCGGAAGTAGGCGCTTTGGTACAGCCGCCCATGATTCCGAGAACGAGGATGAAAGAAATTATTTTCTTATACATTTTATTAGATTTAAGTGGATTAAAAATTAACATCCAGACCTACTGAATAAAGTTTGGTTTGCGGATACTGCGGCACGACGTCTACACCCCTTGTAGTTACACCAACAGAACTGCCTACAAAACCTGCTGCAGCCTGTTGTGAATAAGAACTTCCGAGTTCGGGATCAAGACCGGAATATTTTGTGATGGTAAACAGATTATTTCCCATTACATAGAGCCTTGCATTCTTAACACTGATCTTTGAAAGAAAACTATTAGAGAATGTATAACCGATCTGGAGGTTTTTCAATTTCAGGTAACTACCGTTTTCCACGTAATAACTGCTTACTGAATTGTAGTTTCCATTTGGATCCGCTGTAACTGCCCTTGGCTGATTTGTCAGACCGTTGGTGCCGAAATAAGAATCATTAAATACCTGGGTTGTTGTATTTCCATCGGAAAAAGGAAATTGTTCGTATGCCTTCACTCCATTGAAAAGATCTACACCGGCAACACCATTAAACAAGGCTGCGAGATCGAAACCCTGGTAGTTTAAGACGATATGAATGCCATATACCAGTTTTGGATTCGGATTGCCGATTACCTGGCGGTCATTGGCATCAATTGTTCCATCTTTGTTTACGTCCTGAAACCAAAGGTCTCCGGCTTTCGCAACGTTGCCGTTAACAGTCTGGACTGATGCGTCTTTATCAGTTTTGAAAATGCCCAATACTTTATACCCATAAAATGAACCGAAAGGCAGACCTGCTTTTGTAATGGTTATGTTCGATGTACCCATCAGGTTATAACCACTTGCATCATAATTATTGAAATAGTTGCGACCATCATACAATGCATCATTCGTAATATTATCCAGATTGGTTACTTTATTTTGATTAAATCCCATGGTAACACTAACATCATATCCGACCTTACCTGCATGATCACGGTAACCCAATGTGATGTCTTCACCCTTACTGCTCACATCTCCGATATTTACAAAATAGGGAACAGTGAAACCGGAACTTTCAGGAAGCGGTAATGCATACAGCATATTCTTCGTGATGCGGTCATACCATTCGAAAGTGAAATATAATTTCCCTTTTAAAGCTTCTCCGTCCAAGCCGAGATCGGTTTCATAAACAGTTTCCCAATGCAGGTTTGGATTCGGTACGGAGTTGATGGAATTGGCAATCAACAGTGGAGCGCTTGGTGCAAAATTCTGTCCTCCATTTGCAAATCCGCCCTGGGTACCCATAAACTGACTATAGGTGGCTAAGTAAGAATAAGGAGGGATATTGCTGTTACCAAGGCTGCCATAACTGCCGCGCAGTTTAAGTGCATTGAATAATGAAACATTGTTTTTAAAAAAATCTTCTTCGCCAATATTCCATCCCGCAGAAACAGCGCCGAACAACGCTTTCTGTTTGTCGGGGCCGAATACAGTATAGTTCGCATCCTGACGAATGGAACCAGAAATCATATACTTGTTATCAAAATTATAGTTCAGTCTTCCAAAATAAGATTTGATCAATCCATTCGGATCGTCTTTACCGGAAGTGGAAATCGTGGATGCAGATGTTTGAAGGAAGGAATATCCTGGCAAACCAATCGCTGATTCCGTAGTATTAATGTTATTGTAGTCTGAAGTGATTTGTTCGTAACCAATGATCGCATTAAAATGGCTTTTACCAAAAGCCTCATCATAAGTAAGCACATAATTGCTGAGTACCTGTGTGCTCAGGATTGAATACTTGGTAAGGGAATTGGTTGGCGGAGTGCTGGGACCAAAGTTTTGGTTATTCTGAAAATAATTCTCGTTCTCATTGTAGTAGGAATAACCAATATTTGTTCTGAACGAAAGGTGAAGTGGTAATTTAATTTCAGCGAAAACATTTCCCTGCAGATTATCCTGCGTATTATTAATGCTGGCTGACTGCACAACGCCCAGCGGATTCGGGCCACCAAATGTGATCGGGTAACCCGGAGGCACTGTTCCGTAAGTCCCGTCTTCATTAAATTCCGGAATAATGGGAAGTGAACGGAAAGGTGCATTTTTCAGCATGGGAACATTAGAAGCTACGGGTGATGTCGTACGAAGGGAAAGGGCTAAATTTTCACCGATTCTGACAACGTCTCCCAATTTGAAATCTGTATTGATGCGGACACCTCCGATATTGGAATAGTTATCCAGAAAAATTCCTTTCTGTGCATTATAGAAACCGGAGAATAGATAATTCGTTACCGGTGAGGAGCCAGATACGGAGAGATTATAATTCTGCTCTGTGCCATTGCGGTAAAGGACATCTGTCCAGTCGGTATTAGCGAGCGTATCTGTTTGCGTGGCATTCTGGAAGAATGAGGGATTCAAAACATTCTCCATTTTGATATACTCATTCGTGTTGAGCATATGAATCAGTTTAGGCTTCGTTACGCCATATCGCATATCGAAATTGACTGATGGTTTGCCGCCTGATCCTTTTTTTGTTGTAATCAGGATAACACCACCGGCCGCGGCAGAACCGTAGATGGCTGCGGCACTCGCATCTTTCAAAATATCTATGGTAGCGATATCCTGTACGTTGATGTTATCGCTTGGCACCTGAACGCCGTCAACTACATACAGCGGATTTGGCTGGTGCAAAGAAGAAAGACCGCGAATGATAATAGTTGGCTGGGCTCCTGGTTCGCCAGAATTCTTAATAACTTCAACGCCGGCAGCCCTGCCCTGTATTGCGCTGGCTGCATCGGTTACAGGAAGATCCTTGATGGAATTTCCCGCTACAGAAGAAACAGAACCCGTAAGGTCTCTCCTCTTCTGCGTTCCATATCCGACAACAACCACTTCATCAAGATTGGAACGCGTACGTACCAGTGAAATGGTGTAAACTGATTCTCCCTTCAATAAAATTTCCCGGGTTTCAAACCCTACATAGGAAACGACCAACGCCTTTGTATTGGGCTTTACACTCATCTTAAAAAAACCGGCGGAAGAAGTTGTAACGCCAGCAGCATATCCTTTTGGAGTAATGGTTACTCCCTCCAGTGGGTTACCCTTATCGTCCGTTACGGTTCCCTGAACCTCGGACGTTTGCGCATGAGATGATTGGAGAATGAATAGAAGGCACAGGCTGTTTAGCAGCCTTTTCAGCAATCTGATTTTTTTCATAAAAGCAATTATTTTGGTGAATCGTTAGGAAGATTCAAAAAAACTAAGATTTGAAAGCCATTACAATTTATATGGACAGAATATGAATAATATTCAAAAAATGATCACTTATTCAATTATAAATAATTGA
>DATHNR010000223.1:0-4377 GCA_035485835.1 Puia sp. | reverse complement strand
TTGGATATAACAGTTTTATAAGCTATGCTATCGAATAGCATAACAGCAATAGCGTGCAGTGTATAAAACCAGCCTCGGGTCTGATCTACTCCTTCAGCAATAAAATCTGCAGGAAAGTTTTTATTGAACTGATCCTTATTTTCAAATGGAAAGTGCCATTGAGCATAGGGCATCGCCCCTGAATCAAACCATACATCAACCAGATCGGGAATACGATTCATCTTCTTGCTCTGACTGCTGGCAAGTATGATTTTATCTACCTGTGGTTTGTGAAGATCCAAATCACCGGCATTGATCCCGGAATTAATTTTCTCTCCAAATATTTTATTTGCTTTTTCAATTTCTTCCAGCAATTCCTGAATAGAACCAATACATTTTTCTTCTTCACCATCTTCCGTTCTCCAGATCGGCAACGGCGTTCCCCAAAAACGGCTTCGGCTCAGGTTCCAGTCCACCATATTCTCAAGCCAGTTACCGAACCTTCCTTCTCCCGTTGAGGCTGGTTTCCATTGAATCGTTTTATTGAGCTCAACCATCCGGTCTTTGACAGCAGTCGTTTTGATAAACCAGGCATCCAAAGGATAATATAATATAGGTTTATCTGTTCGCCAGCAATGAGGATAGGTATGTTCGTACTTTTCAATTTTGAAGGCACGATTTTCTTTCTTCAGTTTAACGCAGATGTCAACATTTACGTCCACCCAGGTCGGATCATCTTTATAATTTTTTACATACCTGCCACTGAATTCATCCACACCCTCAATAAATTTCCCCTGTTTATCTACAAGTATTAGGATCCCGAGTTTATTTTTCTTTCCAACCTTAAAGTCGTCGGCCCCGAAAGCCGGAGCAGTATGAACGATTCCTGTTCCATCTTCAGTAGTGACAAAATCTCCGATAACAACCCGGAAAGGATCCGCATCCGGTGTGGCACTTTGTATTTTTTCAAGGCTTCCAGCCTCGCTGGGAATTAATTGTTCGTACCTGCAATGCTCGATTTTTGCCCCGGGAAATGAAGACAATATTTTCCATGGAAGAATTCTGGAGGCAGGCTGGTAGGTACTAAAATCCACATTTTCGTCTTCAGCTTTGAAATATTTACCCAATAAAGCTTTCGCCAGAATTATATTAACGGGTAAATGTGTGTATGGATTAAAGGTTTGAACCAAAACGTACTCGATATCCGGTCCTACAGTTAGTCCAAGGTTGGATGGAAGGGTCCAGGGTGTTGTCGTCCATGCCAGGAAAAAAATTTCATCATTATTTCCAGCTTCCAGTTTTTCAAATAGAAACGCTGATTCTATATTTCTCTTTGCCTTAAACATAGCAACACAGCTCGTATCCTTTACTTCTTTGTAGGTTCCGGGCTGATTGAGTTCATGGGAACTCAAACCCGTTCCGGCTGCAGGAGAATAGGGTTGAATACTGATACTTTCAAATAATAAATTCTTCTTATAAAATTCTTTAAGAATCCACCAAAGCGTTTCAATATATTGATTCTCAAAAGTTATATATGGGTGCTTCAAATCAACCCAATAACCTATTCGCTCAGTTAGGTCGTCCCACTTATCCTTATACCTCAGAACTGCTTCCCGGCACTTCTGATTATATTCTTCGATTGAAATCTTTCTTCCAATATCTTCTTTCGTTATACCAAGCTCTTTTTCAACACCCAGTTCAACCGGGAGTCCGTGGGTATCCCAACCGCCTTTTCTTTCCACCTGAAATCCCTGCATGGTCTTATAGCGGCATACCAGATCTTTGAGTGTACGGCTAATTACATGGTGAATACCGGGCAGGCCATTGGCACTGGGAGGACCTTCGTAAAAAACGAAAGGTTTATTTCCTTCGCGTAAATCGACACTTTTCTGGAACGCATGGGTAGCCTTCCATTGGTCCAGAATGATCCGGCCAATTTCCGGCAGATTCAGTTTCTCATATTCTTTGTAACGCCCGGCCATATGGATCCCTAATAATGAATGGGTTAGAAAATAATTTAAAAAAAATAAAAATTTAACAATTCAAAATGGCTGCAAAGCTAACGAATTTAGAGGTTTTTCTACCCGTATAAAACCCCGATTACAAATCGTTTGTGTACGATAGCTTAAAGTATTGTTACGCAGAAGTTGAGCAGAATCAAGCATTTAACTACAATCAATTATCCACAAAGAAATCCTTTGGCATAATTTATGTTTGAAAAAAGGGGTCTGATCCTATATAAAATCATTGAGACTGTATCTATAAAAAGACATTCTCGGGGTTCTGAAAAATTTTTTTCTACGGTTTAGGGTTTAGGGGTTAAAAAGGGGGGTATTCCTACTCCCCTTCCTTTTTACGCTAGGCGTTTTTTCGTATTAATCCGCACCTACCCGTTTTTAATTCCTTTTATCGCCTTTGCAAAAACCAATGCTAGTATTGAATTTTTTGCCAATTCCTGAATCACCATTCGAAGCCAGTTTCTGAAAGACCACCTTTTTGCCCCTTTTTATAAAAAACCTCCCCAATGGGAGGTTTTTTTACATTAAATCTAATGTGGTGATTGTGCTAATTGTAGAAAATGAAAAATGTGGGAATTAAATGGGGAAATGATAATGTAGGAAAGAGAATTGGATTTTTAATTGTCACGATTAAACAGGGTATTATTGACGAAAACAAAATTGAGGGAAAGCTCAGGAGTTGCAAATTGGAAAATGATTCAGCCCCCTCCTTCGTAATAAATCCCACATTTATTACATTATCATTTCCTCATTTAATTCCCACATTTTTCATATTCTACATTTCCATACCAGGCACATTATTTTGAGTTAGTTTTTATTCCGGATCTTCTTATAAATACGAATAGCCAGCATCAGTACCAGGGCAAGGGAAAGAATTCCTGTGAGGCCAAATATCCAACTCATCGCCTGCTTTACGCTGGCAAGGAAAACTATGGCAAATAAAAGAAGGGTGGCAAGTTCATTCCAGATACGCAGTTTTTGAGAACTGAAACGATATATGCCTCTTTGCTGTTCCCTATATATAATGTGTAATGAGAAATGATACAGATAAAGAATGGCAACAAATACAAGTTTTACAATCAGCCAACGCGGTGTGCTTCCCATTAAAATCCAGATCCAGGGTCCGAATATCAATGTAAGGATTGCGGAAGGCCAGGTTATACCAAGCCATAACCGCCTTGACATTATACGAAACTGATCAACAAGGACCTGACGCTCAACTCCTGTTTTTTCAGCTGCTTCAGTACTATAAATAAAGAGTCTGACAATATAAAACATCCCGCTAAACCAGGTGACGATAAATACTATATGAAGCGCTTTTATATATAAGTACATACGAAGCTTTAATCTCTCACAAGATCAACCAGTGTCTTAACCCAAAGGGGGTGAGTATTTAAACAGGGTATCATCTCATATTCCCTACCGCCGGATGCCAGAAAACTTTCCTTCCCGCGAATCTCAATTTCTTCCAGGGTCTCCAGGCAATCGCTTACAAAAGCAGGACAAACAACCAGCAGCTTCTTAATTCCTTCACCAGGCATTTCCTGTAACCTGTAATCAGTATAAGGTTTTAGCCAGGGATCCTTAAGGAGGCGCGACTGAAAGGAAAAACTGAATTTTTTTTGATCCAATCCGAGTTCCTCTGCAACCAGTTTCATTGTCTGAAGACATTGATGTCGGTAACAGGTTGCATGAGCTACAGATGCCACAGAACAGCAATTTTCTGATTGGAGACAATGTTTATGGGTTGGGTCTGATATTTTCAAATGTCTTTCAGGAATGCCATGGAAACTAAAAAGCAGTTGATCGTAATCTTTTTGAAGATATGGCCGCATATTTTCTGCCATGGCATGTATATAACCGGGATCCTGATAAAATGGTGGGATGAATTCAAGTTTGAATCCATATTTTTTTACCCGGTGAATTTCTTTTGCATGTTCAACAGCTGTTTCATATGAAGACATGGCATAATGTGGATAGAGGGGAATTGCAATGACTTCCCTGATATCCGGAATCTTCTTCAATAAAGCCTCAAAAGCAGATTCCATATCGGGATTGCCGTATCTCATGGCGACACTAACAGGCTCAGGTAACTGCTCCTGCAATTTTTGGGCAAGTTTGATGGTCGTGTAGACAAGCGGTGATCCGTTTTTTGACCAGATAGTCCGATAAGCTTTGGCAGATTCAGGAGCTCTTTTTGGAACTATTACTGTTCGAACTAATAAATTACGTACCAGCCAGGAATCAATAACTCTTCTATCGGTAAGAAACTCATTCAGGTATTTCCTCACATCAGGCACTTCTGTTGAATCCGGCGAACCCAGATTCATCAAAATAACTCCCCTTTTCAAATTGGTCATTTGCAAATGTAATTAAGAAA
>DATHNR010000222.1:0-3057 GCA_035485835.1 Puia sp. | reverse complement strand
CAGCTGTTTACGTATGCACTGCAGGTTATGCTTCAGGGTGGATTCATCCAGCAGATTCCTTTCCTCAGATTTACCACTGGGATCTCCGACCATGCCGGTTGCACCGCCAAGCAGCGCAAATGGCTTATGACCTGCCTTTTGAAGATGTACCAAAAGCAAAATAGGCACAAGACTTCCGATGTGCAGGCTGTCTGCTGTTGGATCAAAACCGATATACCCTGATGTCATTTCCCTGGAAAGTTGTTCTTCCGTACCGGGCATAATATCCTGGATCAAGCCCCGCCATGTAAGTTCAGCGATAAGCGACATAATTGTTCTGGGGAATTTTGGTAAAAGTAAGGGATATTCGCAACCTGAAAACGTCGCAATATTCTGAATAAAAACGCGTTAGAATTATTTTATGGTATCGACTTCAGTAACCCGAAGAATCAGAACCTGCTGCCCCCTATCCCTGTTGTTGCTGATACTTTTTTGCAACCGGTCCATGGGCCAATTTGCCAAATATTCCAATGAATTTTTGAATATAGGCGCAGGTGCGAGAGGAATGTCAATGGGGAATGCCCAGGTAGCATCTGTAACAGACGGTACAGGCGGCTACTGGAATCCGGCAGCGCTGGCAGATATCAGAACAAGCCCTCAGCTGAATCTTATGCACGCAGAATACTTCGCGGGCATTGGAAAATATGATTTCGCAAGTCTTGTACTGCCCCTTAAAGATAATAAACGAACCTTAGGTCTCACCCTCCTGCGCTTTGCAGTGGATGATATTCCGAATACAGTATTTCTGGTGCAGCCTGATGGAAGCATTGACTTTAGTAACATCACCACTTTTTCATCCGCTGATTATGCATTCCTGATCTCACTTGCACAACAGGTGGACTGGTTCAAAAATACAAAAACGAATTTTGGTATTAATGCTAAAATCATTCACCGGCTCGCAGGTGATTTTACACAATCCTGGGGATTTGGTTTTGATGCTGCAATGCAAATGGTTGGTGACCGTTGGAAACTGGGAATTGTAGCCAAAGACGTGACAACCACATTCAATGCCTGGTCGTATAATATAAGTACAGAATGGCGTGAAGTGTTTTATGCCACTTCAAATGATATTCCATCCAATTCCATTGAGTTGACAGCGCCGCAGTTAATTCCCGGCTTCAGTTATAATTTTCCGATCAATAATAAAATAAGTCTGCTTGCAGAAGCGGATTTCGATATCACTTTCGACGGCAAACGGAATACTGTTATCAGTTCAAATCCGGTCAGCATCGATCCGAAAATGGGATTGGAATTATCGTACAATAATGTTTTTTTTGTAAGGGGTGGAATCAACAATTTTCAGCAGACCCTGGATGACAGGGACACAACGAACCAGAAGAAAATATGGATTTACCAGCCCTCGATTGGTGCGGGTTTCAAAGTAGGTGACGTTGAGGTTGACTATGCATTTACCAACCTTGCCAATCAGTCAAACCCATTATACACAAATGTTTTTTCGTTAAAAGTCGATCTTGTGGATATGAAAAAAAAACCCGTTAAAAAGTAAATCGGCCCTGATAAATCTAACCGACGATGAAAAAAATATTTACACTGTGTTTAATCCTGATTGCCGGAGGTGCCATAGCACAACCGTTCAACAATGAATGGATTGACTTCAGTAAAACATATTACAAATTCAAGGTTACCGCAGACGGGCTTTACCGTATCCCTGCTTCAGTACTCGCTGGCGCGGGATTATCTGCGGCCGATGCTAAAGATTTTCAGCTGTTCCGCAATGGGGTCGAAGTACCAATCTATACTTCGGTCAGCAGCGGACCGCTTTCACCAACAGATTATATCGAATTCTGGGGCAGAATGAATGATGGAGTTGCTGATAAGCCGCTATACCGAAATCCCGCCTACCAGCATACTACAAAATGGAGCCTTCAATCGGATACAGCCGTTTATTTTCTGACACTGAATCCCGGAGGAACTCCTTTTCATTATAATACCCTGACAAACGACACGACATCGAATGTACTTCCGGTACAACCTTATTTCATGTACACAATGGGCACCTACTTTCATTTCCAGATAAATCCGGGACTGGCTTACGTACTTGAACAATATATATATTCATCATCATACGATGTAGGAGAATTCTGGAGTTCGGATTTTTCATCACAGGGCGCCCCGGTCTCAGATAATCAGAACAATCTTTTTATTTATAGTAGCGGACCGTCTGCTAATTTAAAATTCGGAGCTGCGGGTTGTTCTGATACACTCCGAAATATTCAGGTGAAAGTGAACAATGTCCTGTTCAAGGATACCGCTCTTAATAGTTTCAATGATATTGTGAGCAATGTGACTATACCTCTGACATCCCTTAACTCTGCGACTACCAATTTTCAGTTCATTAATAATTCTCAGGCAGTCACTTATGCAGACCGGCTGGTTGTTTCATTCTATGAACTAACTTATCCCCGGCAGTTTAATTTCAATGGCCTGCCCAATTTCCCTTTCCAGCTTGCAGCAAATGCAAGTGGATATTTTTTGAAGATTACCAATTTTAATCAGGGGAGTGCGATACCGGTGTTATACGACCAGACAACAGGACAAAGATTCGTTGCAATATCTTCCGCCGGAACCCTGACATTTGAACTCCCCGGATCTGGTTCAGCCAGGAATCTGGTATTGGTCAGCCAGGATCCATCAAACATCAATACCATTAATTCGCTTACAAAAAAGAATTTCATTTCTTATGCAGATCCATTAAACCAGGGAAACTATCTGATCATAAGTAATTCAGTACTTTTTACGGGTACTCACGGAAATAATCCGGTTGTTGATTATAAAACGTACAGGTCATCTGCAGCCGGAGGATCTTATAATGCACAGGTCATGGATATCAGTGAATTGACTGATCAGTTTGCATTCGGTATTCAGAAACACCCGCTGGCCATCAAGAATTTTATAAACTATGCAAGAATTAATTATGGACAAAAACCGGCGTTTGTCATCCTGATTGGTCGCGGTATGGATTATGCTGAATATCGGGCAAACCAGGGGGACCCAAGT
>DATHNR010000221.1:0-6662 GCA_035485835.1 Puia sp. | reverse complement strand
CATTTCTATCGTAACGTTATCCTGCAACTCTTAAATAATTATTGAATTAAAACTCCCACACTCCCATACTTCCATACTCCCATACTTTCATAAGTCTCTCACTGCTTCTTTAAATTGCTTGCCCCTGTCTTCGTAGTTCTTAAACAGGTCAAAACTGGCGCAGGCAGGGCTCAATAAAACGATATCACCTTTAGCTGCCAGCTGAAAACTGTTTTTTACAGCTTCTACGGCCGAACTCGTATCGACAATTACCGGCACATCATTTTGAAATGCATCGTGAATCTTACGATTGTCCAATCCCATGCATACAATGGCTTTCACTTTTTCTTTTACCAGGTCCCGCATCAATGAATAATCATTTCCTTTATCTATTCCACCCAGTATCAACACCACCGGTTTCTGCATACTCTCCAACGCATACCAGGTAGAATTTACATTCGTGGCTTTGCTATCATTAATAAATTCCACACCCCGCACCGTACTTACATATTCCATTCTGTGTTCCAGCGATTCAAAACTCTGGACTGCCTCCCGGATCTTATCTTTTCGTATACCGATCGTAACAGCCGCCAGTCCCGCAGCGAGTGTATTGTACTGGTTATGGATTCCTTTCAAAGCGAAATCATAAATGCTCATTTTTAAAGTTTCATTTCCTGCCTGCAGACTCATCTGCCCGTTCCTGATAAAACCTCCCGGATTTGGTTCCTTTTGCATGGTGTATGGTAATGGGTTAGATTGAAAACTAAATTCTTTTATATGTTGCCCGATTATCGGATCATCTGCACAAAAAATAAAATAATCTGTCTTCGTCTGGTTTTTGATAATACTGAATTTGCTCCTTATATAATTTTCAAACCTGTATTCATATCTGTCCAGGTGATCTTCTGTAATATTTGTCAGAATCGCAATATCAGGCCTGAAATCTTTTATATCATCCAACTGAAAACTGCTTATTTCAGCGATATACCATTGCTTAGGATCTTCTGCAACCTGCTTCGCAAAGGAGATACCGATATTTCCGACCATTGCACAATCCAGACCTCCATGCTTACAAATATGGTAGGTCATAGATGTAGTGGTTGTTTTCCCGTTGCTTCCCGTTATGCCAACAATCCTGCTTCCTCCTTTATGACGATAGGCAAGTTCAATTTCACTGATAACCGGAATGCCTCTGCTCCTTATTTTAACTACCAAAGAACTTTTTTCGGGTATACCCGGACTCTTCATCACTTCATCTGCTTCCAGTATTTTTTCTTCACTGTGTTTTCCTTCTTCATATTCGATTCCTTTTTCTGCCAGGATCGATTTATACTTTTCTAAAATCATCCCCGCATCTGAAACAAATACCTGATAACCTTCTTTAGCAGCCAGGATAGCCGCTCCCACACCACTCTCACCGGCACCCAGGATTATCATTTTTGTTGACATACTTTTTACGCTTAACATTTTACGTTTAACGCTTAACGCTTTTTTCCGTCAACCGTTATCCGTCATCCGTCATCCTATATAGGGCGGATCAGGGTTTTTCAAAAGCATAGATAAATACTGCACCACAATTCGTTTAATGTTGATCGTGTATCTATCCACGATACCCGATCAACGCCTATCTGATCTTCAAAGTCACTATTGCAAATACCACACATAGGATGGTTACAATCCAGAATCTTGTAACAATCTTACTTTCATTATATCCAAGTTTTTGATAATGATGATGCAACGGACTCATCAAAAAAATCCGCCTTCCCTCACCAAACTTTCTCTTTGTATATTTGAAATAACTCACCTGCAACACCACACTAATACTTTCTACGAGAAAAACCCCGCAGAAAATGGGTATTAACAATTCTTTCCGTACGATCACAGCCAGTGCAGCAATTATTCCACCCAGTGTCAGACTACCGGTATCACCCATAAAAACAGTTGCAGGATATGCATTGTACCAGAGAAAACCAATGCATGCACCAATCAATGCTCCAATGAAAATGGATAATTCCCCCAGGTTAGGGATATACATAATATTCAGATATTCTGCAAAACGCAGGTTGCCACTGGCGTAAGCGAAAACACCCAGACATACACCGATTACTGCGCTGACACCCGTCGCCAATCCATCAATGCCATCTGTAATGTTGGCACCATTTGAGACCGCTGTGATAATGAAAATAACAATTACGATATATAATATCCAGGTGGCGCCGCGTAATGCTGATGGTAAAAGTTTGGAATAATTAAATTCATGATTCTTTACAAATGGGATGGTGGTAATAGGTTCCCTGGCTTCCACAAAAAGTTTTTCCTTTCCATCCAGAATAACCCGTTTTAAACCGATTGTATCCGTTGGTTTGGTATCTCCTACAAATTCGCGCCATACTTTGGTGTTGCTGTTGAAATAAAGTGTGGCTGCAACCACAAATCCCAGAACCACCTGGCCAAGAATTTTGAACCATCCGGCCAATCCATCTTTATCTCCTTTTTTATAGTTAATTCCCTGACTTTGTGCAATCCTTTTTGCACGCAGCTTAAGATAATCATCAATAAATCCAATCATGCCCATCCACAGTGTACTAAAAATCATGAGGCGTATATAAGCTTTATTCAGATTGGCAAGCAGCAGGGTCGGAATAAGGATAGCCAGTATAATGATAATTCCTCCCATAGTAGGCGTCCCCTTTTTCTGCTGTTCACCTTCCAGGCCCAGTTCCCGTACACTTTCACCTACCTGCAGGTTTCGGAGATAATTGATAAGTCTCCTTCCAAACATCATTGAAATTACCAGCGACATAATAACAGCGAGCAGTACACGAAATGTAATGAACTGGAACAATGCACCGCCGGGGATTTTAATTCCCGTTTGTCTAAGCCATTCAAATAGTTGATACAACATGTTGCTGAACCGGATGTTTAATACTGATTACGGATGCAATCTTATTTTCTATTTGTCCATCATTTCAAAAACTTCCCTTAGCACTGCCTTATCGTCGAAAGGTTTTTTAACACCTTTTATCTCCTGGTATTTTTCATGTCCCTTGCCTGCAACCAAAAGAATATCTGCAGGTTGAGTAATGCTTACCGCTGTTTTAATAGCTTCCCTGCGGTCAACAATCGAAATAAATTTTTTTCTTGCCGCTGTATTGAGTCCTGCTTCGATATCATTCAAAATCGCTTCGGGATCTTCAGACCTGGGGTTGTCTGATGTGAATATTACCCTGTCACTAAGTTTACAGGCAACTTCTCCCATGACAGGCCGTTTTGTTTTATCCCTGTCACCCCCACATCCCACTACTGTAATAATGCGTTCATCATTCCTTCGCAGTTTACGAATGGTACTGAGTACATTTTCAAGTGCGTCCGGCGTATGTGCATAATCCACGATGCCAACTATTTTTTCTTTGGGCGAAATCATATAATCAAATCTGCCTTCAGCTCCGCTTAGTACACTGAGATTGCGTAGGATCTCTGATTTTTCCTCACCCAGACAAATGGCTGCCCCGAATACTGCCAGCAGATTGTATGCATTGAATTCACCAATCAGCCTGAAATGAACTTCCTGGTCGTTCACCAGCATAACGAGTCCCGTCAGGTTATTTTCGAGAATCTTTCCTTTAAAATCAGCAGCAGTTTTCAGGCTGTAAGTATATTTTGTTGCCACAGTATTTTGTACCATCACTTCTCCTCTTTTATCGTCTGCATTCGTTAATGCAAAAGCGGATGAAGGCAGCCCATCGAAAAATAATTTCTTAACCCGAATATATTCGTCAAATGTTTTATGGTAATCCAGGTGATCATGCGTGATATTGCTGAAAATACCACCTGAATAATGTAAACCTTCGATACGGTGCTGGTGAATTGCGTGGGAGCTGGTTTCCATAAAAACATGTGAACAATCAGCTTCCAGCATTTCATGCAACAATTGATTAAGCGAAATTGGGTCGGGTGTTGTATGCGTGGCAGGCAATGTTTTATCTCCGATTCTATTTTCTACTGTACTCAGCATGCCACTGGTATAACCCAGGGAAGTAAATAATTTATAAAGTAAAGTTGCAATGGTTGTTTTTCCATTCGTACCTGTTACTCCCACCAGCTTTAATTTCTCCGACGGCTGACCAAAAAAATTATGCGCCAGCAATCCGGAAGCAACCGCACTGTTTTCGACTTGTATATAAGTAATATCTTCTCTAAGAATGGCTGGCATCTGTTCACAAATGATGGCAGCGGGGAATGCAGCACTAACGGCTTCAATAAATTCGTGTCCATCCTTATGCGTGCCCTTAACTGCAATGAACACTGAACCCCTACTCACTTTACGTGAATCAAGTTGCAGATCTTTCACTTCAACGTCCAGTTTTCCATGAACGGACCGGATAGCTACTTTATATAGAATTTCCTGTAGAATCATCAGTTAAGATCCAGGATAAGTTTTTGATTTCTTGATACAATAGTTCCGGGTAAAATACTTTGTTGCCTGACTTTTCCGGTTCCTCTCGTCGCAACATGTATATCTCTCGATTCCAATAAAAACAATGCGTCTTTCAAACCCATTCCTTTTACATCAGGCACCAGTTTCTGTTCTTCATTTTTTGCCTTTACGACCGGCTGATTTTTTTCACGGTATACACCAGCCCATTTTTTATCGTGTGAGGAATCGGCGTATGACATCTGAAGGGTATAAAAAACATTTTTTATTTCATCCGAAGAGCCGGCATAATAATAAGCAGTACTGTCTTTTTTCAAAAGTCCCGTATAGGAGGCAAGCTGATTGCTGTCTGGCGTCAATGCATCCATACTCATGAGTTTATCTGCAACTTCCCGGAAAACAGGTCCCGCTACCAGGGCGCCCAGGTACTTTTTTGAAAAGGGTTTATTTTTGATCACGACAATGCAGGTATAACGGGGTTGGTTAGCCGGAAAATAACCCACGAAAGATGACTGGTAAATATGATCAGCGTAGCCACGATTACCATTGGCAACGAGGGCAGTTCCTGTCTTACCTGCAACAGGATAAAAAGTATTTTTAAAAGCTGATTTCGCTGTCCCTCTTACACAAACACCTTCCAGGCAGGTTTTTAATTCAGAAAGGGTTTCATCGCTGCAGATTTTATCCATGAGCACAACAGGTTGGTTTTGCCTGTCAATGCCTCCGGCATATTGAACTGAATTCACCAAGTAGGGTTTCATCATCTTCCCATTATTAGCGACAGCATTATATAATGTGAGTGTCTGCAGCGGACTTATCAGTACTTCATATCCAAATGCCATCCAGGGAAGTGTACTTGCACTCCAGGTTTTAGATTGCGGCGATTTAATAATGGGTGAAGTTTCTCCCGCCAGATCTACCCCTGTAACCTGGTTAAGTCTTAATTTTTTGATATGATCAACAAACTGCTGCGGATTTTGTGCATAATGGGCCATAACGAGTTTAGCCATCCCCACATTTGAGCTGTGTTCGAAAGCTTCTTCAACTGTTACGTCGCTCTTTTCCTGTTTTTCCGCATCATGTACCGTGCGTGTTCCGATCTTCCAGGTCCCTCCTTCTATATTAAGGTGATCCGTTAATCGTACTTCATGATCTTCCAACAGAGATAAAAGAGTTGCCAGCTTAAAAGTGGAACCTGGTTCTGATGCACGGATCGCATAGTTCAAATCTTCCCAATAACTGCCGTCAGCCTGTCTGCCAAGATTTGCCATAGCCCTGATTTTTCCGGTCGACGTCTCCATGACGATACAGGTTCCGTGTTCACATTCATTCTCTATCATCATGGAGAGCAGGGCATTTTCAGCGATATCCTGCGTATTCACATTAATGGTTGTCAATATATCTTTCCCGTTTTCCGGATCGATCTCATATCCTTCCACTGGTATATAAGTACCTGCATTCAGGTAACGAACGAGCTTTCTTCCATTCTCGCCCTTAAGAAGGCTG
This sequence comes from Puia sp., assembly GCA_035485835.1. Lineage (GTDB taxonomy): Bacteria > Bacteroidota > Bacteroidia > Chitinophagales > Chitinophagaceae > Puia. Next base: position 742 of record DATHNR010000221.1, on the reverse strand, counting down.
TCGTAAGTTCTCTCAAGGCCAACATTCTGTGCATTATCGCGGGAAAGACCGATGGTTCGGTTTGCGAGCAATCCGAATGGATTCATCCTTTTGCTTGAAGCGTCGATTATAAATCCGCTTTTATTTCTTCCTTCCCGCACCAATGGAAATGATCTGAGTTGTTTGTATTGATCAAAAGGAAGATTGCGATGAAGAAGATAATAGCGATCGGCTTCCCTGTAGCCCTGAAGTAATTGTCTTTTATATGCTGCTGCTGACTGATCCCTGAAAAGATTTGCGAGACAGAGGGAAAGAGAGTCCAGGTTTTCTTTGAAACGTTTTCCCTTTTTCTCCCGAAGCCCTTCAGCATCGAAATCAATATATATATTAAAATAGGGAACCGAAGTACTTAACATATTTCCGTCTTCACTGTAAATCGTTCCTCTTTCCGCACTGAGGTCAACATATTTCTGATGCAGACTATCACTCAATGCTCTCCAATAATTTCCCTGTACGTTTTGGATATAAAATACCCTTCCAAGTACAGCGACACATATAAGTACCATTCCCAGGAAACACAGGTAAACCCTCCAAAGTATATCTCTTCTTAGTTCCACCGGGTATTGGGGATATGTGTGATAATAATTATTTCATTTGTTTAGACTGTCGCTGAGGACCAGTGGAGGTGAAGACAGAGGTTTTATTCCAAATGGCTCAACCGCTTTGGCCAGTTCACTTTGTTTGCTTCGAAACATGACTTCAC
>DATHNR010000220.1:0-7136 GCA_035485835.1 Puia sp. | reverse complement strand
TTTTGCCAGCAGTCCGATCAGCATGATGATACCTACCTGAACATAAATATTATTCTCAATCCCTGTGAGTTTAATAAAAAGAAAAACACCCATCAGGCCCGTAGGAATCGAAAGCAAAACGGCCAGGGGAAGAATATAACTTTCATATTGCGCGGCCAGCAGAAAATACACAAACAGTACGCTGAGTACAAAAATGAGTTGCGTTTGAGTTCCCGCATTACTTTCTTCCCTCGAAATTCCTGACCATTCATATGTAAATCCCCTTGGCAGATAATTGGCAGCTACTTCTTTTATCACCTTAATGGCATCACCGGAACTATAACCCGGTTTAACCGTTCCGTCGATGGCTACAGAGTTGAAAAGATTCGTTCGGTTTACGGCTTCAGGTCCATATACCCTTTTCAATTCTACCAGTGCATTCACGGGAACCATTTGTCCTGCTGAATTCTTTACAAATATTCCATCCAGGGATGCTGCATCTTCCCTGAAAGGAACATCTGCCTGTACAATCACACGATAATATTTTCCGAAACGGTTGAAATCAGATGCAAAACTGCTTCCATAATAAACCTGTAATGTTTCCAAAATATCAGAAACCGATACATTCAATTGTTTCGCCCTGGCATTATCAATATTCAAAAGAAACTGCGGATTGTTTGTATTAAATGAAGTAAAGGCAAATGCGATTTCAGGTCTCTTTAAAAGTTCTTTAATAAAATCATTGGTAACCTGGCTGAGTTTGTCCAGCGGACCTCCATTCCTGTCCTGAATCAATACTTCAAATCCACTGGTGTTTCCAAAGCCTTGAACGGTGGGTGGTTGGAATATGAATACCTGTGCATCTTTTACAGCCGTCATTTTATTATTGATCGTGGCTACCACATCGTTAATACTCATTCTTGGAACACGTTCCTTTTGCTCTTTTAATTTGATGAATCCCACTCCGTAAGCTGAACTGTTAATACCTGAAAGAATATTCAATCCACTGATCGCTCCACGTTTATCAATTTGGGGAATCTCGTCCAGCAGGCTGTCGATCTTCTTCAAAACAACATTGGTCCTGTCAAGCGATGATGATGGTGGAAGATTAAAAGATACAATAACAAAATTCTGATCTTCAGCAGGAATAAATCCGGTGGGTGTATTCTTTACTTCCCAGATTGTGATAGCAAGTATTAATGTAAGTCCGAGAATACCCACCCATTTATGCCTGATCAGAAAGTTTACTACGCCTGCATATCTTTCCGTGGTAGCTTTAAATCCTACATTAAATGCATTTCCGAATCTTCTTGCAAAACCAATTTTCTTATGTTCTTCACCCGGAACAGCATGCGGGTTTTTTAAAAACAAGGCGCAGAGCGCCGGGCTAAGGGTCAATGCGTTGAGGGCAGAAATCAAAATGGCAATCGCAAGTGTGAATGCAAACTGCCGGTAAAATATTCCCGCAGGTCCCTGCATGAATCCCACAGGTACAAATACAGCTGCCATCACAAGCGTAATGGAAATGATGGCCCCTGATATTTCATTCATGGACTGAATCGTTGCATCACGGGCATTAAGTCCCGTTCGTTCCATTTTGGAATGAGCAGCTTCCACCACAACAATCGCGTCATCCACAACAATACCTATCGCCAGTACAAGTGCAAATAATGTAAGCAGGTTAATGGTAAAACCAAAAAGCTGCATGAAGAAAAAAGTGCCGATGATGGCGACGGGAACAGCAATAGCAGGAATTAAAGTAGACCTGAAATCCTGGAGAAATATAAATACAACCAGGAATACAAGAATAAATGCTTCCAGTAAAGTTTCTTCAACCTGCTTGATGGATGCATCCAGAAAATCTTTTGCACTGAAAATAGTAAAGGCATGCACTCCCTTCGGGAATTTGGCAGAAGCGTTTTTCATCACCTCATCAATAGCAATGAGGATATCATTGGCATTGGATCCTGCTGTTTGAAAAATACCAATACCAGTGCCGGGATGACCCATTACCATCGCATTGGAGCTATAAGTGTATGAACCAAATTCTACCCGGGCAATATCTTTCAGTTTGATTACAGAACCATCTGCACCGGCTTTAATGATGATATCTTCATAATCCTTATTCTGGGAAAGCTTCCCCTTGTATTTTAATATATATTCAAATGAAGCGCTGCTGCCTTCCCCGAATCTTCCAGGAGCTGACTCTACGTTCTGATCGTGTATTGCAGCCAAAACCTCCTGCACAGAAATATTATTGGTGGCCAGCCTGTCCGGCTGAAGCCAGATACGCATGGAATAGTCTTTTGCTCCAAACACCTGTGCCTGACCCACACCGGGTACGCGCTGGATTTCCGGAATGACATTGATCTTGGCATAGTTCTGCAGAAATTTTTCATCATAAGCGCTGTCCGTGCTGTAAAGCAGGGTCACATTGATCATGCTGTTCTGCTGCTTCTGGGTTGAAATACCAGCCTGTACTACTTCTGCAGGAATCTGACTAACGGCCCTGGATACACGATTTTGTACATTGACAGATGCCAGGTCGGGATTGGTGCCCTGTTTGAAAAATACATTGATGGACATACTCCCGTCGTTGCCGGAAGTGGAAGTCATATAGGTCATGTTTTCCACACCGTTGATCGCTTCTTCCAGAGGTGTCGCCACTGCACGGGCAACGACTTCGGCATTGGCGCCCGGATATACGGCATTCACGCTGACAGTTGGCGGGGCGATATCGGGAAACTGGGTGATAGGCAATGAAATCATGGAGATCAGTCCCAGCATCGTGAGAATGATAGATATCACTGTTGATAAAACCGGTCTTTCGATAAATCTTTTAAACATCTTCCATTTTTTGTTCCGGGTCCTGCCTTACATGGGTCGGACTTTCAAAAGACTATCCAGCGACATTGGCACCGGATTAATTTTAGCACCGTCATTCAGTTTATCTACGCCGGAATACACGATCCTGTCGCCTGTTTTAATTCCATTTTGAACGAGGTAATAATTGCCTGATCTTCCCAGGATATTTACCGCTGTACTTGTTACTTTGTTGCTATCTCCCAATACGAATACAAAAACTTTATCCTGCAATTCAAATGTGGACTCCTGTGGAATGACCAGGCCTTCCGGCTGCTGCACAGAAATTCTTATGCGGCCTGTATTGCCCGATCTTAGTATTCCATTAGGGTTGGGAAAACTGGCACGAAATGGAATCGCTCCGGTGCCCGGTGCAAACTGACCGGAAACCATTTCCACTTTCCCCTTTTCAGGATACACAGTATTATCGGAAAGAATAAGTTCCACCGGGGGCAGGTTTTTTATTTTCTCTTCAATCGTTTTTCCGGGATATTCATCTTTGAAATGAAGGAAGGCAGTTTCACTTACAGAAAAATATGCCCGTACGTCTTTTACTTCTGAAATATTTGTGAGGGGATCCTGCGCTGTAAGACCTGCCAGGCTACCGATTTTAATATGAATTCTTCCGATATATCCGTCAACCGGTGCTTTGATCAGTGAATATCCAATATTGATTTTTGCATTGCCCACCATGGCATCGGCCTGGGCCACATAGGCCGTTGCTGCGTCGTACGCCGCTTTGGCGGTATTCAGTTGAATGGGAGAAATCACCTGGTTCTGAACCAGGGGTTCCAGCTTATCCATATTTATTTTCGCACTGGCCTGGTTGGCTTTTGCTACGGCCAGTGATGCACTTGCATTATTCAATGCTTCGAGATAAGGCTGGTCATTAATCTTGAATATTGGCTGGCCCTTTTTAACAAAGGCACCTTCATCCACAAAAATCTTTTCTATATATCCGCTCACCTGTGGTCTGATTTCTATATCATTACTGCCTTCCAGTGAAGCCGTATACTCACGATAGGTTGTAAACGGACGATCGCTGACGCTGATAACCGGCAGGATTGGAGGCGGGGGCATAGCATAACCATTTGTTGCTGCCTGATTGTTGCATGATTGTAAGGTAACAACCACCAAAAGAACCAGTATTCCTGTATTCAGGTATTTTCGCATAAGCTTTTTTTGATATAAGACGATCCGGTTAAAATGGCAGGATTGCAAATGTAATCATGTAATAAGTCCTATAAAATAAATGGAGTATAGGAAATATTAAAATATTATGAACGGCTTATGGTAATGACCAATTTGAATCCGGCTATTTCCACGCTTTCTTTAAAAAACGCAGCCAGTTTCCATGCAGAATATTACTGATATCTGTTTCAGAATAGCCCCTTTCTTTAAGGAGATCCGGCAGTTTTTGCAAATCGGTAATAGTATCCAGATCATAAGGTGATTGTTCCGTACCGAAAGCTCCATCCAGGTCACTCCCGATGGCAATATGATTGGCATTACCTGCTATCTGGCATATGTGATCGTAATTGTCTATCAGACTATTTAAATCAGTGCCCCTGGCTTTTGGAATGGAAACACCTCTAATCCAGCCATCCGTTAACATCCAGGCATCCAATACACCGCCAATCACAGATCCTCTTTCTATGAGTATTCTGATCTGATCGTCTGTAAGCTGGCGCTGGTTTTTTACCAGAGCCCTGCAATTATGATGACTCGCCCAAACAGGTCCCTTATATATTTCCATTGCCTGGCTGAATCCCCGATCGGTCAGATGAGTCACATCCAAAATCATGTGAAGAGAATCCATTTCCTTAAGCAGGGAAATACCAATAGCACTGAGTCCTTCTTCAGTACCCGTTCCGCCGGCATACCTTCCTTCACCATAATGAGCGGGACCCAGGGCTCTCAATCCATAAGCATAGGCTTTTTCGAGATAAGAAATATTTACCAGGGAGTCGGCACCTTCAAGACTTAATATAAAACCAACCGGTTTATTGGTATCTGGAATGGAATTATCTTCCCATTTTTTTATCTGTGCATCGAGAGAAGTGATTCCGCTTACCTGGATCATTTCTCCTTCATTAACCATTGCCTGGTACCATGCAAACTGGGCCTGCGTTTGGGCCCATGCCTGTTCTGGTGAATGCCAGCCGGGGAGCGGACTGCCCTGCCTTACATATCTTGCAATTTGTGTGGCAACTACGAGACCAATTTTCCCATCGCGCAATGCAGGAAGAGAAACTGTATTTCTTGCGCGGTCCGGCTTATCATTCATTCCTTTTTCACGTTCACGCAAATCCGCAACCGGTTGTTTCAGGTCGCGGTTCCATTCCATGGCATTCATAGCTAGGTCGAGGTGTGCGTCTATAATAAACATGTTCGCAAATTAGTATCTTCATTCGTAAACACCCACTATGTCTTTTTTGATTTTGCTTACAGGAATTCTTTTACTGATATTATTAACCACCTGGGCAAAATTAAATGCATTCCTTTCTTTTCTGCTCGTATCCCTGGGGATCGGTTTGGCGAATGGTATGTCGATCGATGCTGTTACGCACGCAGTGCAAACTGGTATGGGCGACCTGCTCGGTTCTTTACTCGTTATACTCGTTATTGGTGCCATGCTGGGAAAACTCATTGCAGATTATGGTGCAGCCCAGCGGATTGTTTCTTCATTTATGAAATGGTTTGGAAGAAAATACCTGGTCTGGGCCCTGGTAATCACAGCTTTCATCGTGGGGATTCCACTTTTTTATGGAATTGGATTTGTTCTGCTGGTACCTCTGATCATCACACTTTCTTATAAATATGATATACCTGCGGTTTATATCGGGCTTCCCATGCTGGCTTCTCTTTCTGTAACACATGGATTCCTTCCTCCGCATCCATCACCGGTAGCCCTCATTCATCAATATCATGCAGATCTCGGTCTCACATTGCTGTATGGATTTATCATATCTGTTCCTTCCATATTAATTGCGGGTCCTTTATTCGCAACCACACTTAAAAAATACAAGCGAAAACCATTGGCCACTTTTGCGGGCAAAACAATTCCCGACGATGAACTTCCAGGAATTGCAGATAGTTTTATAACCGCCCTTCTTCCTGTTATCCTGATTGGTTCGGCCACCGTGCTGCGGTTAACCATGCCAGTGGATTCATTTCCCGTAAAAGTTTTTGCAATTATCGGTGATCCATCTATTGCTTTACTGATTACCCTGGCATATGCCATTTATGCCCTTGTTTTGAAGAGGGGAAAAAAACTGGAAACATGTATGATCTCCATGGGAGAAGCAGTGAAGGATATATCTCTTATCCTGCTCATTATCGCCGGAGCCGGCGCATTGAAACAGGTACTGACAGATAGCGGAACGGCGACTCAGCTGACCCAGGTGATGCAGGGACAGCATCTGCATCCTCTTCTTGCGGCATGGATTATTGCAGCATTTATCCGCGTTTGCCTGGGATCGGCTACCGTAGCGGGGCTCACGGCAGCAGGTATAATTGCTCCAATGATCGTCGGATCCCATATCAACCCCAGCCTGATTGTACTTTCGACGGGTGCGGGCAGTCTCTTTTTCTCGCATGTGAACGACTCGGGATTCTGGTTATTCAAGGAATACTTTAATTTGAGTGTCAAGGAAACGCTCAAGACATGGAGCGTGATGGAAACCATTATTTCGGTAGTCGGGCTCCTTATGGTTGGGCTAATTTATTTAATCACTACACACTAAAAAATCGTTATGTCTTCCGAAAAGAATTTCAAAAAACTAAACCTGGAATTGCCGCCTGCTCCAACACCTATTGGAGTTTATATTCCGTTTCTAAAAGTCGGTAAGCTTTGTTATGTATCAGGGCATGGTCCACTTCTGCCGGATAAAACACTGATCCGTGGTCGGGTAGGGCAGGATATGGACGCTGAACAGGGTAAACTGGCTGCTCGACAGGTTGGTTTGGCCATTCTTGCCACATTAAAATCTCATCTTGGAAGTCTTAATAAAGTAAAACGCGTAATCAAAGTGCTCGGAATGGTGAATGCAGATCCTTCGTTCGAGAAACATCCATATATCATAAACGGATGTAGTGAATTATTTGCTGAAGTTTGGGGAAAGGAAAATGGAATAGGTGTCAGAAGTGCTGTGGGCATGGGAAGTTTGCCGGATAATATTCCGGTGGAAATAGAAGCAATTTTCGAACTTGACTGAGCATCAACTTAAATAAACTTAAGAACTTGTAACCCAGAGTGTGGTAGTGTGGTAGTGCCTCGCCCGCTGAAGCGTAGC
>DATHNR010000219.1:0-4279 GCA_035485835.1 Puia sp. | reverse complement strand
TTCTTTTTCACGATAAGAGTACTATATATATTGAATGGGTAGAATTATAAAACATAAGAATTCGCAAAATTACTTTCCGCGAATTCCTCAATGATCCTTTTGTTAAAAGCATCCAGGTCTTTTGGACTCCTGCTGGTAGTGATCTTGTCGTCCGTCACAACTTCAACGTCTAACCAATGTGCACCCGCATTTTCCAGATCGGTCCGGATAGAAGGATAAGATGTCATATTCTTGCCTCTTATTAATCCCGTTTCAATTAACAATTGCGGTCCGTGACAAATTGCTGCAACAGGTTTTTGTTCTTCCAGAAATTGTTGAGCAAAATCCACACAATCCGGATTTACCCGCATCTGATCAGGATTTATTACACCACCAGGAATCAGGAGTGCATCATAGTCATCCACATTTGCATCATTGAGCGGAACATCCACTTTAAGATCAATCGACCAGTGATCACGATCCCAGGCACGCACTTTATGTTTTTGAGGAGAAACAATCTCTACAACTGCTCCGGCTTCCTTTAAAGCTTTCATTGGGCTGGTTAATTCAATTTCTTCAAAGCCATTCTCTGTGAGAATAGCAACTTTTTTACCACTTAACTTTCCCATACCTTATTTTTTAGGAATTAAAAATATTCAACCAATCAATAGATTCAAAAACAATACCAGTATATAGTCGCAGAAGGGATCATTAAAAAACTAATCCGTAATTTTAACCCCACTTTATGACCATTGAGCAGAAGAGACTAATCGTAAATTCTTTTAAAAAAATTCCACTTGAGCAGTGGGGCCCTTACCTGAGCGAACGGCAATGGGGAACAGTGAGAGAAGATTATGGTCCCTATGGTGATGCATGGAATTATTTTCCGTACGATCATGCACATTGCCGTCAGTATGAGTGGGGAGAAGACGGGCTCGCCGGCATATCAGATTTTTTCCAGAATCTCTGTTTTGCGATTGCTCTTTGGAATGGTAAAGACAGCACCCTCAAAGAAAGATTGTTCGGATTGGGGAATAATCAGGGCAATCATGGTGAGGATGTGAAGGAATTATATTATCACCTCGATAATGTTCCAACACATTATTATATGGAATACCTGTACAAGTATCCGCAGCAGGCTTTTCCATATCAGCAGCTCCTGCAGGAAAATCGTCTTCGCTCAAAACTTGAACCCGAATTTGAAATCCTGGATACAGGAGTTTTCGATGACGATGAATATTTTGATGTGCTGGTTACCTATGCCAAGCAAAATTCCAGCGATATTTTTATTAAGATCGATATAACGAATCGTTATCATAAGGCAGCGGACATTACCGTTTTGCCTACTTTGTGGTTCTATAATAAATGGAACGAGGATCACGAAGCGAAACCTGATATCAGTCTGAGAAATAAGAATTCTGTAAAAGCTTCACATCATCGTCTCGGCGACTATTATCTATATTTTCAGACGCCGAAAGAAAAATGGTTTACTGAAAATGAAACCAACACGGAGAAAGTCGTTGGCCAGCCCAATAAAACGCCCTGGGTAAAAGATGCATTTCATTCTGCACTGATCAAAGGGGAAAACCTGGATGCACTGAAGAAAAGAAAAAATGGAACCAAGTTTTCGCCTGTTTATAAAATACGACTGGAAGGCGGTAAAACGGAAAGTATCTATCTGCGTCTGTCCAATAAATCAATCGCAAATCCATTTACCATCGGATTTAAAAAAATCTTCGAAGTGCGAAAGGAGGAAGCGAATGCTTTTTACAAAGCAATCCTTCATCCGGACACAGCTCCTGAATTCATGTTGTTGCAACGCCAGGCATTATCCGGTTTGTTGTGGAGTAAACAATATTATCATTTCGATGTGGAAAAATGGCTTACTACCAGCGATGGTATTACTCCGGTGAACGATGGAAAAAAGTTTGGCAGGAACCACGATTGGAAACATTTGAAAAATCAGGACATTATTGCCATGCCTGATAAATGGGAATATCCATGGTATGCTGCGTGGGATATGGCTTTTCAATGTATTCCAATGAGTATGGTGGATCCCGTTTTTGCGAAAAACCAGCTCCTGCTCATCATGCGGGAATGGTATATGAAACCCGACGGACAATTACCCGCGTACGAATGGAATTTCAGTGATGTGAATCCTCCGGTGCAGGCATGGGCGGCACTATCAGTTTACCGTATTGAAGGAGAAAAAACGGGCCGCTATGATATCGATTTCCTGAAAAGAATTTTTCAGAAACTGCTGATCAATTTTACCTGGTGGATCAACCGGAAGGATCCCAATGGAAACAATATGTTCGAAGGCGGATTCCTTGGCCTCGATAATATCGGTGTATTCAACAGAAGTATTGAACTTCCCGGTCAGATGCAGCTCGAACAGGCAGATGGTACCAGCTGGATGGGTATGTATGCGCTCAATATGATGGATATGGCATTGGAAATCGCCATGAAGGACATCACTTTTGAAGACACAGCCACCAAATTCTTTGAACAATTTGTTTTGATCGCAGAAGCGCTGAATGAACATGGCATGTGGAATGAAGAGGACAGGTTTTTTTATGATACACTTGCCATTGCAGGATCTGCTCCCCTTCAACTCCGTATTCATTCCATTGTAGGTATAACAACCCTCTTTGCAGTATCAATTATTGAAAAGAAAAAACTGGATAAACTTTCTGATTTTCAAAAACGAATCGACTGGTTTGAAAACTACCGCCTTAAGAATAATAAATTCTGGCCCAATGAAGAAAAAACGGATGGAGATACCATTCTGCTATCACTGGTACCGCGTGATCGCCTTGTAAGCCTTTTGACAAGATTATTGAATGAAGATGAATTCCTGTCGCCTGGAGGAATACGCGCACTCTCAAAATACCACAAAAAAAATCCTTATTCAGTAAGGATTGATAACATTGATTATAATATCCAGTACGATCCGGGCGATTCGACCTCAAATCTTTTTGGTGGAAACTCCAATTGGCGAGGCCCCGTATGGATGCCGATCAACTACCTCATCATCCAATCCATCCGTAAATACGGAATATTTTATGGGAATGCTTTGAAAGTTGAATGTCCTGTAGGCTCGGGCGATTATATGAACCTGGAAGATGTAGCTGATTTTCTCACCCAGCGCGTGATCAGTCTTTTCCAGCCGGATGAAACAGGCAGCATTCCGCAATATGGCAAGTATAACTGGTTTTACCAGCAGCCGGGCAACGAACATCTGAATCTTTTCTATGAATATTTTCATGGTGATACAGGAATGGGCCTGGGTGCCTGTCACCAGACAGGCTGGACGGCCCTTCTGGCCGAACTGATCACAGCCCACCAGGAAAGCACCATGAAGCATAAACCGGAATCGACGCCGGAGATTACTGTGGTTGAATAGCTTTTTGTAGTTTCACGAATTCATATGGATCATATCAACGAATCGATCAGCGGGCTGTTTGCCAGTTATAGTAAAGAGCCGGTTCTTTCCATCAACAAAATCCCACAATCCGGCAGCATTCGCATTTATTACCGGATCATGACTGCTTCAAAATCTTTTATCGCAACATATGGGATCAATATAAAAGAGAATCTGAGTTTTATCAGGTATAGCCGTCATTTTAAAATGAAGCAATGCCCTGTACCTGAGATTTATGCCGTAAACACCGAAGGCTCCATTTATATTCAGGAAGATTTTGGTGATATTTCTTTACTGAACAGGCTTGAACAATCTGGTCCTTCGAACGAGGTATATGAATTATTCAAACAAAGCCTGAAAGAACTGGCGCATTTGCAGATCAGGGGCGATGAGGGAATGGATTATGAAAACTGGAGTCTGACTTCAGCCGAGTTTGGGGAAAAAGCAATCATGAGCGACCTGCTTTATTTTAAATATTATTTTCTCGACACACTTCAGCTTCCGTACGATAAAGAAAAACTCATAGCTGATTTCGAAACATTCTCCTCCGGGCTCGGCGATACAAAGTTTAAATATTTTATGTTTCGCGATTTTCAAAGCCGTAATATCCTGATCGAAAATGAAAAAGTGCATTTCATCGACTACCAGGGCGGCATGAAGGGAGCCATGCAATACGATGTGGCATCCATGTTATGGCAGGCAAAGGCTGAGTTGAGTGAAGCGTGGAAGCAGGGATTGCTGGAATATTATATGGATTGTGTTGAAAAGGAATTGGGAACTCTTTTTAATAAAAAAGAATTTGTTGAACAATACCATGGATATGTTCTCATCCGTCTGATGCAGGTGCTTGGTGCATATGGTTTCAGGGGTTTGTTT
>DATHNR010000218.1:0-3997 GCA_035485835.1 Puia sp. | reverse complement strand
AATCCCCCGCCGTCGGCAGCACCTGCCGATGTTTTATTCCTGTAAGAAAGGCAATGCTGAATAACAACACTATCTGCTTCGTAGGCCCAAATCCCTACGGGCCCGTTTCCAATACGGGGCATGTCCCATCCGTTATTGGTTGCCGTACAATATTCGATGAGTACTTTTGAACAACTACCAACTACAATTCCATTCCCGCTGTGATTGGTTAGATTGGAAGGGTCGCCCGGATTATTTTCAGCTCTGCAATGGGATATATAAATATTATGGTTAGATTTTTTAATTCCATAAATCCCTTCAACAGAAATTCCCGCAGCGCCATTTTCGTGAGCAAAAATATTTCTTACAGAAATATCTGAAGATGAACTGATGAGTAATCCGGATTTCTGAAAACCTGAAATAATAATTGTATTTGCTGAAATATGACTGCTATTCTGGATGAGAAGTCCGTCACGTGTGTTTCCTTTTTTTCTTCCCGAGCCAAAGAGTGCCAGCAGATTTAATTTCAACCAACTTGATTTTTGAATAATTATCGCAGATCCATTCCCGCCCAGGATGGAAGCCATGCCATTGCCGTATGAGCTTATGACTATCGGATGGAATTGGTCGCCGGAATTTTGGGAATCTATTTTCAAACTACCGGCAAATCGCTGGCTACCTTCGAACAGTATGGAATCTCCCGGATTTAAGTGCAGGTTGTTTACCCGCTGGATGGATTGAAATGCCGCCTTCCTCGTACCCTCATTCTTATCGTTGCCGTTGGGACTTACATAATAAGCCCTTCCTTTCGTTGTTACAGGCATATTCCTCTCTATATGCGGTTGCCAAAAACAATTATAAATTATAAAGAATAAAGTCAGCATGGCTTTGTAATGAAACATATCTATCTATTGTATACCTCATTTTGTTAAGTCCCACATCAACCGTTGAGTACTGATAACATGCCATTCATATAAATAAATGGCTTGCAATGGATTAGCAAATATATATTGGGGTTAACGTCATCTCCCTATGCTACAATTTGCTAATGTATACAAAACCTACGACCAGCAGACGGTTCTTGAAATTAGCAGCCTCAGGCTGGAAAGGAATGTTTATTGGCTACAGGGAATAAACGGTTCGGGAAAAACTACTTTTCTCAGTATGCTTGCCGGACTGATTCCATTTAAGGGTGATATTTTACTGGATGGGATTAACCTCCATGAAAACCCTCTTTCCTATCGCCGTCTTGTAAATTTTGCGGAGGCGGAGCCACTCTATCCGGATTTTATTACCGGACTTGAGCTGGTAAGTTTTTACAAGGAAATCAGGAAAGCCGCCAGTGTCCAGACAGACCTGCTTGTAAACCTTTTTAAAATGCACCGTTTCCTTTCAATGCCTGTCGGAACCTACTCGAGCGGAATGATAAAAAAATTATCCCTATTGCTGGCATTTATTGGCAAACCATCACTCATTCTGCTTGATGAACCTTTGGCAACCCTGGATGAGGGATCCGCACATATTTTGCCTGATCTGATAAGAGCATATCATAAAGAGTTTAAAACCTGCTTTATATTCAGCTCACACCAGCCATTCAAATCATATTCACTGGCGATAAATAAAATATTAATAAACGAACAATCATTGCAATTCATCGCATGAGTTTTTCCGGAACAATATTGATTAAAACAATTGTAAAACCATTCTACCGGCAGCATGCCGGTCTATTCGTCTTTCTTTTTACAATAATGTTCGGCGTAGTAAGTGTTATAGACGGAGCTAAATTTACAGACTACCATTTTTTCCTGATTCAGGGAATGATGAGAAATTCATTTTTTTTCCTGCTCGTTCTTTTATTATGGTTTTTATATACAAAGAAATCTGAACAATTCGTTGTAAATATTCTGATGCGTCCGGATTATTCCTTCCTGAACACACTTTCACTACTTGATAGCAAAAGACTTTACCGGATGCTGGTATGGATTCAGTTTCTGCTGATTTTGCCCATAATCCTTTATGCATGCATCATATTTGCGGCAGGATTTTACATGCATGAATATATAAAATGCCTGCTCATACTACTTTATATTGTAATGATCTGCCTGATCAGTGCAGGATGGTATTTATTTTGTATTCAAAATCCAGGAAGACAGGCATGGACAATGAGTAAAATATTTTCGTTCAAAGTTAGCGAAACTCCCTACTGGAGCCTGTTCGTCCGTTATATCGGAATTGACAAAAAACTTCTTTTTGCGGGGATCAAAATATACAGTTGCTCAGTACTTTACCTGATGATCGTTAACCAGACCCGGGTTGAATATGACCTTAAAATGATTATGATTTTTTTCAGTATGGGAATATTAGGACATGGACTTCTTGTTCACCAGTTAAGGGATATGGAAGAAACAAGCCTTAGTTTTTACCGAACGATACCCATTTCATTATTAAAAAGATTTGTGCAATATGCCATACTATATTTCATATTGTTAATTCCGGAGATTATTACGATCGTATTTCTTACACCGCGTTATCTGCATTTTGAAGACGCCATCACATTAATATTAATCAGTTACAGCATATTGCTATTTTTAAATAGCCTGCTTTTTATACAATTTTTCAGAATGAAGGATTATCTTAAAATCATCCTTTGCATTTTCTTTATTGAATATTTCTTCGTTCTCTCAGGAACCATCGCCTTATTAAGCATCCTCCTGTTTATCTCTGCCATAACAATGTTTTTTTCCCGTTATTACAGTTTTGAACGTTAAGGATTCCTGAACTTGAATTCTGAACCTGGCCGGAGTTAGGACACCTGCGTATCGAAACCGAACAGTTTCAAACATATATATAATTTCAACCTGTTGAGTTACAGCATATTATTCCCCGGCATTTTCTTAGCTGTACAAGAAGGAAGCAGCTCTTATTTCAGCTAAATCATATCAGAAATGCTTAAGAATTATTTCAGGATCAGTATAAGGAATTTAAGAAAAAATAATAGTTATGCAATTATCAATATTCTGGGGTTGGCAATTGGCATTGCCGTTTGTTTACTGATTTTTCTTGTCATCAGTTTTGAAACAAGTTTTGACAATTATCATAAAAATCATAACAGGATCTATCGTGTTCTTACGGAATATCACCACTCCGATACAAAAGATATTTTTTACGGCAGGGGTGTTCCTTTTGGAGTACCCAAGGGATTGAAGACTTCATTAAAACAAATTGATGAAGTTGCTCCGATCTGGGCCGATTATGACGATCAGCTGATTGTATCAGATAACAATAATGAAACAGTAAAGAAATTTAAAGAAGACAAAGGAGTTTTTATTACTATCCCTGCATTCTTTAAAATATTTGATTTCCCTTTATTAGCCGGCAGTTATGAAACTCTAAACAATCCGAATAATGTTTTACTAACAAAGGATATTGCTGAAAAGTATTTTGGTGATTGGAAAAACGCCATCGGGAAAACATTGAAATTAAACAATACCAATACACTAAAAGTAAGCGGCATTCTTGCTAACGTTCCAGCCAACACCGATTTCCAACTTAAAATAGTCGTTTCTTTTGGAACCGGATATACTTCAAATTTCATTAATGCAACAGATTGGGATAACACGAATTCGAGTTTCGGGTGTTTTATTTTATTGCCTTCCAATATTTCTGCTACAGGTTTCAATAATCAATTAATTGCGCTTTCGAAAAAACTAAAATCACCCAATAACAAAGATATTCAGACAATTCAGTCATTGCATGACGTTCACTATGATACTCAGGCGGGGAATCTGAGTGGCAAATCTATAAGTCACGAAATGATCAATGCATTATGGCTGATAGCCGCTTTTATACTGCTGATTGCCTGTGTCAATTTTACTAATCTTTCAACAGCACAGGCCGTAAATCGTTCAAAGGAAGTGGGTGTGAGAAAAGTACTGGGAAGCAATAAATGGCAATTACAATTGCAATTTCTTTCTGAAACATTTCTGATAGTTCTTTCGTCTGTTATATGTTCGCTGGT
>DATHNR010000217.1:0-8844 GCA_035485835.1 Puia sp. | reverse complement strand
GGTTCCTTTAAACAATTCATCAATCAAAACCAGCCATTTTTTGTTATCGCTGATCAGCAGTATGGTTTTACGGATCCGCTGAACTTCATTAAAAAAATAACTTTCGCCTTTCACTAAATTATCTACTACATTAATATTGCTGAGAATACCATCAAAGAGGCTCGTCTTCATCTTAGTGGCCGGAACACCCATACCCAGGTGAGCAAGATAAAGAGCTGCACCTACAGATTTTATGAAAGTACTTTTCCCTGCCATATTTGCACCGGTAAGGAAAAAGAAATTGCTTTTTGGATCCATTTGAACATCATAGGCAACAGCTTTCGGAAGCAGTAGATGATGAAGGCCTTTGATTTCAATAAAAGGAAAATCAGTATCCTGAAATTCCGGTTCAACGAGATTAAATTCCCTTGAAGAAATGGCCATGGAATACCAGGCATCCAGCTTTCCATATATCTCTATCAATGTAAGCGCAGAAGGTTTAAAATGATTCCGGATGAAATTTCCATATTCCACTACATGAGAAGCCTGGAGCTTATCGCTGGATTTTTTTTCAGCGATCTGCTGAAGGATGACCGGACTGAGTAATTTATTTACCCGGTCGATAAGTTCCTTCAAAAGTGGCGGGCAGTCTTTGTTTTTCAGAATGGCAGTAATGTCTAACATGCCCCGGATAAAATCTGCAAAATGCCCGACAGAATAGCGGGTAAGCGCATAATCCGGAGCATGCAATAACTGGTACATTCTTGCGCTCACAGGATCATGGTAGGCCGGAATCTTATCGAGTGGAGTTTCATAAAAACGTTCCATAACCATAATGGTCCCATTTGAAATCGAAGGCCCCCATTCGTTTTCATTTTCCCTAATGATCCGGAGGATTTCCTGAGTCTGGCGGATTTTTTCCAGGTTGCTGAATGGGTTGCTGAAAAATTCCAGGAGTTGTATTCTGCCCCCGACTGTCCTGGTCCTGTCGAGTTTGCTGAAAATCGAATATTCATCCGTTGTCTGGAAAACGGAAAGATCTGAATACGTCGTGTTGTCAATTTGCATAGTAAATGAAAGCTTATCGTTGGAAACGTAAACGTTTTCCCATCTGTGATTCATCAAACAGCCCATTTCCATAAACAGGATGGCCGTTTACAAAAGTATTTACGATAAATGCAGGGAATTTCATCCCTTCCAGGGGACTCCAGCCACATTTGTATAATATATTACGTGCATGCACATCCGAATCACGTTTCAGGTCCACCAAGACAAGGTCGGCCCAGTATCCTTCACGGATAAAGCCCCTTTCGGGTATCTGAAAACATATTGCCACCGCATGCGACATTTTTTCCACCATTTTTTCCAGTGATATTTTTCCCTGTTTTACATAGGAAAGCATCAGCAAAAGAGAATGTTGTACCAGGGGAAGACCTGCATGCGCATGCAGATAAGAACCTGCCTCACCCCGAACAGGTTCGAGCAAGTCATCCGCATTGCGGAAAAATCCTTTTTCTTTTAATGTATGCGGAGCATGATCAGTTGCAATGAGATCAAGCCGGTCATCGAGCAATGCTTTCCAGAGTGCTTCCCGGTTTTCGGGTGCTTTAATTGCCGGATTACATTTGATCAGATTACCCATGCGACCATAATCATCTGAGCTGAAATGAAGATGGTGCACGCAAACTTCAGCCGTTATGCGTTTTTCTGATAAAGGGATCATGTTTGTAAAAAGACTGAGTTCTTTTTCTGTGGAAAGATGGAAGATATGCAAACGCGATCCATGTTTTTTTGCAAACTGCACGGCCGTTAAGGAAGATTCAAAACAGGCTTCCACGTTCCTGATAAGCGGATGATCAGCTGCAGTTAATTCTCTGTTTTGAGATATAAAAGCCTGCAGATTTTCCTTTATGATACGTTCTGATTCGCAATGGGTGGCGATCAATACTTCACTTCCGGCAAATAATTTATCCAGGGTCAGATAATTATCAACCAGCAGATTCCCCGTTGAAGAACCCATGAATATTTTTATTCCACAGATATCATTTTTCTTCTCATTCGTTTTTAGCGCCTCCTCTGTATTATCATTGGAAGTTCCCATATAAAAGGAATAATTCGCCAGCGAAGTTTTGTTTGCAATGGAATATTTTTCTTCCAGAAGATCCTGTGAAAAGGCAGGCGGCACGGTATTTGGCATTTCCATGAAAGAAGTAATGCCACCGGCAACTGCCGCACGTGATTCTGTGAAAATGGTTGCTTTATGTGTTAATCCCGGTTCGCGAAAATGAACCTGGTCGTCGATGCATCCTGGCAATAAATGAAGATTTTCGCCGTTGATTTCATGAACAGGAAAAGGAACAGAAATATTATTTGCAATTTTTTCTATGCGACCATTTCTAATCAGTAAATCACTGGTGAAACTGAGACCTTCATTAACGATTGAAACACATTTAATCAGGTAATTTTGCATAACTTGGATCGGAATCGGAACTACTTAATGATGCAATTTATTAAAACCGTTGCAAGGCTTGTCATAATTCTAATCCTTCCCTGCTTCTCATTCTCACAATCTACCTATCTTCCGCAGGGTTCACAATATGAACATTTTTTAGACCGGATCGGAATAAAGATGCAATCCAATCCCGACCTGAATATTTTCACGTGCAAACCTTTAAGTCGTAAAGTAGCCGTGGAAGCCGTAGAATATGAGGATTCCCTTAGCCTTTTATATCCAGACGCTGTTGCGTATCATTTGGGGAAAACGGACCAGGCAATGTATCAGAGCCTGCTCACGAATAACAGTGAATGGACAAAACAAACCCCGGATTCTTTTTTGAGCAAACATCCAATTTGGAATACCATTTATAAAACACCGGCTAATTTTCTTATGGTAAATGAAAAAGACTTTTTTCTTGCCATAGACCCGGTCTTCCAGTTTCAACTCTCTAAACAAACAGGAAATCCCGAACAGGTTTACCTCAATACAAAGGGCCTTACTTTTCGTGGACGCATAGCCGACCATGTGGGATTTTCAAGTTATATAACAGACAACCAGGAGCGTGGTCCTGATTTTTTTACAACACGGGTTTTTGCTTCCGGTTATCCGGCTGTTCCCGGTGTGGGTTATTTCAAATATTTCAAAGGATCATTAACTGCATTTGATTATTGGGACGCGCGCGGTTCAATCGATTTTGACTTCTGGAAATATTTTACGGTACAGTTTGGGTATGATAAAAATTTTATCGGAAACGGATACCGCACGCTTTTCCTGAGTGATTATGCAGCGCCTTATTTATTTCTAAAATTAAATCTTCGTATCTGGAAATTAAATTATCAGAATATTCTGATGGAATTGACCAGTCAGCACCAGCCTGGGGATTATTTGTATCCAAAAAAATATGCGGTGGTTCATCACATAAGTGTGAATGCAACCAGGTGGCTCAATGTTGGATTGTACAGCAATATTGCTTTCGGGGGAGTAAATCATTTTGAATTCTCCTATCTGAACCCGGTGATCTTCCTGCCTGCAGCACAACAGGAAACCGGCAGTCCGGATAAAACGACTGTAGGATTTGATGCGAAAGCCAATATTGGTCATTCAGTCCAGTTATATGGTCAGTTACTATTCAATGAATTTGTGTGGGACCAGATTACTCATTATTCCAATGGCTGGTGGGGAAATAAACAGGGTCTGCAGGGTGGCATTAAATATATTGACGTTTTCAAAATAAAGAATCTGGATTTGCAGGCTGAAATGAATGTGATGCGGCCTTATACTTATTCACATGACGATACGGTAGCGAACTGGTCGCACTACAATCAGCCACTGGCACATCCATTCGGAGCAAACTTTTTTGAATTGATAGGGATCCTGCGATATCAGCCGACATACAAATGGAATATTGAATTGAAATGTATTTATAACAGGCAGGGCCTGGATTCAGCGGGCGAAAATTTTGGAAGTAATGTGTTGGAAAATTATGATACAAGACCAAGGGAATATGGATTCTATATCGGGTCAGGCATACCCGCTACAGTGGTAAATTCCACAGCATATGTTTCTTATCAGTTGAAGGAAAATTTATTCCTCGAAGGCACTATCATGTACCGCACCTATACCGTGCAGGATCCAACTTCCGGCACCACAAAAACAAGCTCCACGATGTACACTTTCGGAGTGAGGGTGAATATGTTTCGCAGGGAATACGACTACTGAAAGTATGGGAGTATGGGAGTATGGGAGTATGGGAATGCATAACTCATCATTCATACACCATGATTAAAATTCCTAAATAAATAATTATTCGAATTCAGTAGCAAAGTTATATTCCCATACTCCCATACTCCCATACTCCCATACTTTCGTTGATCAGCCTTCGAAAATGAGTGAGAAAACAATCATCCTCGACTTCAGTTTATCGATAGTACTAGAGTAAATCAGGTTTGGATCCCTGTGATGGGTGTTAATAATTCCGTTACTGATTTTAATTTCAGGAGAAAGTATAAATACAGGGAAGAAGAATTGAAAACCAATTCCGGCTTCCACACTCAGGTCTATCGGATTGAGTTTTACAAGATCTGTTGCCTTACGGGCAGTAGCATTTGAAGCGAGGTCATACTGATAGTTAATTCCTCCAAGGACATAAAATCTGAAATTATTCATCCGGTCTGAAAGGAATTTAACCTGCACCGGAAATCCCAATAGAATGGATTCTATCTGTTTGGTAGCAGTGGTATCCTGACCCGCCGGAAACGTGGTATGATATGTCAGATTTTTATAAGAGAACATAAGTTCAGGAAATACGACCCTGA
Organism: Puia sp.; assembly: GCA_035485835.1. GTDB lineage: Bacteria > Bacteroidota > Bacteroidia > Chitinophagales > Chitinophagaceae > Puia. The sequence goes on along the minus strand of DATHNR010000217.1, from coordinate 4,053 downwards.
ATTCGAGGTGCTTATTTATATTAAAAGTATGCATACCTGCCAGGCCAAAGCCTCCTGTATTTTCAGGATTGACTGAAAGTACACTGTCACTTAAAAGTAAATTTGGATGCGGAGTTACCTGAAAATGCGAGTTATTGTAAATAAGAGCAATTCCCAAATGATAAAACTTATCATCGTGATCAGCAAGGTTTACAGCATCCCTTAACTGCGCCCTGGCTTGAATGGAAAATGTCAGAATTATAATCGCCGAAAAGATCCTGATAGGTCCTTTTTTGCTCTGCCATAAAAATAACGTACTCATAAGTAGCAGTCAATCAATAACTTATAGTTTTATATGGTTTGCAAGGTACAAAGGAGGAAGAAGAATTTATCTCTGACCAGGTTTTGAATCAAAATAACGACCAAAAAGAAGAATAATTGCCGGTAAATCAGTTAATAACAGATTTTTCAGGAATTTGGGAATGATCCTTACTTACTTACTTCCGCAATAAATAGTGCAGATACACATACTGAGATTCCTGAAATAGGTATTTTTAAAACCCGTTTTGTTCAGGATTTCTATCATAGTTTTTCCTTCAGGGAAAGCATTTACAGAATCATTGAGGTATTTATATGCATCTGCGTTTCCGGCAATTATTTTACCGATGCGGGGCGCGATCAGCCGGAGATAAAATTTATAGAAAGGAAGAAAAAATCCATTATTTGGTTTTGAGAATTCCAATATGACGAGCCTGCCACCGGGCTTCAAAACCCGAAGCATTTCTTCAAGTCCCTGTTCCAGATTCTGAAAATTTCTCACCCCGAATGCTACGGTCACAGCATCAAATGTTGAATCCGGAAAATGAATTGATTCTGCGTCGCCTGTCTCCAGATGAATGGTTTTCCCCAGTCCGGCTTTTGCAATTTTTTGTTTACCCAGTTCGAGCATGGCTTCTGAAATATCGATGCCGGTGATCTGGTCAGGTTGTAAAATTTTTTGCATCAATATGGGCATATCTGCTGTTCCGGTTGCAACGTCCAGGATCTTCACCGGTTTTAACTGACGGAGTTCACGGATCGCTTTTTTACGCCAGTTCCTGTCGATCCCTGCACTTAGAAAACGATTCAGGAAATCATATCGAAATGCGATTTTATCGAACATTTCTGCAACCTGTTGTTTTTTAGGCGTATCAGAATTTTTAAATGGGACGATGGTATCGTGCTGATATTCCGGCATGGGATGCAAAATTAGTTGGTTCAGCGCAGGAAATAGATATTTTCATTCATCCCAACCTTTAAGATGGAGTCATAACTTGCACTATGGAGATTCGCTCAGCAAAGTATGTAATCAGCAGTCCTTCTTATAAGGACTGTCCCGAAACCGATCTTCCGGAATATGCATTTATTGGAAGAAGTAATGTGGGTAAATCCTCCCTGATCAATATGCTAACAGATATAGATAAACTTGCGAAAACTTCTGCAGCGCCGGGTAAAACACAACTCATCAATCATTTTACCATCGAAAGTATAGATGAGAAAAGGGTCGTGTCTAAATGGTGGCTGGTAGATTTGCCGGGATACGGATTTGCAAAAGTTTCTTTATCCCAGCGAAAACAGTGGGAAACCATGATCGAAGATTTTCTAAAAAAAAGGGAAACCCTGGCTCATGTATTTTTACTGATCGATAGTCGCCATGAACCACAAAAACTGGATCTTGATTTTGCAGACAGGCTGGGGAAATGGGAGATTCCTTTTACATTGATATTTACGAAGTCAGATAAAGAAAATCAGAGAACAGTATCTGCAAATGTGAAATCCTTCCTCAAAAAAATGAGTGAGCACTGGCAATTCCTGCCCCAACATTTTGTAACGAGTGCTGAAAAAAAAACAGGCAGGACCGACATACTCCGATTGATAGGAGAAATGAATGAGGACTGGAAAAAGGCTTAAAGCCTAAAGCTTAAAGCCCAACGCATTTTAGTTTTAGCATTTCGCGTTCTGCGTTACGCCTTATGCCTTACGCCTTATGCCTTATGCCTTATGCCTTCAGCTAATTCACTACTTTATTTGCACAGCTGCTGCTGGCAAAGGCTTCCGGTTTGGCTTTGAAAGCAAAGCCCATTCCCAGGATATAGCCCATGGCTTCTTTCAACGCGTCGTTGCTCTTGAAATGCGGGTTGGTATTGATGTCTGCATGAACTTCCATATCCACATTGTATTGGGTAAACAAGGGACAAAGTTCATAGGCAATTTCAATACTTTTTGCTACTTCTACAAGCATGCGTTCTTTAATACTGTAACGGGTTTTTGTTTTTTCATTGTGAATGAACATGAATCCTCCATGTCCTTCACGTAAAAAAACAATAACTGTAGCAAATTCGGTTTCCGCTCCCTTTACCTGGGAGTCGGTTCCAATGCAGACTTTCAGATGAAATCCATTTTTTGTTTCACGCCGGATGGCGTTTTCTACTTCGCGGATAATCGGTAATTCAATAAGGTCGCCATTAAATTTTCGCCAGAGCATATGATAATAGGTTTTTCGAATGTACCGAAAAAACATGTCAGCAAAAAAAATATATGTTACTAGTTGATTATCTTTTGTGCGCCGGAAACGTATTCACCTGACCATTGCAGAACCAAAACTCCTGTGCTTACAGTGCTTGTGCGGATTTCATTGTATCCCGTTTTCAGGTTACCCTGCGTGAGTAAACGACCACTGATGTCAAAAAGCCGGTAACTATAGTTACCTGAACTATTCAGTTCCAGGGACCCCGGCTCCTGTTTTTCTATTTTGACAGCATTGTCTGTTGTTGCAAATTCTTCTACTGTTTTCCGGTACCCTATATAGTTAGGTGCGCCTGCAATCATGGCTGTATCGCTTTGTAAATTTTGGGCTCCTGTTGATGGATGCCCGTCTTTCCAGTCTGCCTGTTTATAAAACGGAATGCCCATCAGGGGGGCTTCGCTGGATAGAATATTGTTTTCGCCGCCACTGAGTTCTGTGATCATGACTCCATAAGCGTCATACAGACTTTGGTGCTGCAGACCTAAAGTATGACCGATCTGGTGTGTTGCTGCTGCTGCTATATACAAAGGATTATTTCCCATTGCATTCATAAAAACCCAGGCTGGCGTATCATCTCCCCATACAAAGGATCCGATTGCTGAAACACCGGATACTTGTCCGTACCAGCTTCCATCCGGAGTGATGATGATTCGTATTCGCTGGTGTTCAGGCGCCCTTTCATACACTGCCGGATCTGTAGTAACATTAAGATTAAACAATTTAAAATGATCCGAAATCAATTTATGGATCCATGTAACAGAGGCAGCACTTAATCCGGATGGAGCTGCAAGTATCCTGCCCTCTTCATTCCAGATAGTACCGTTCACTTCGGCCCCGTCAAAATCAAGGTAAACTGTTGCAGAGGCGGGTGAATAACTATTAAGCAAGGGCGTTTGTGCAAATACATTTACATGTATAAACAGGAATATGCAAACAATGATATGGATGGAATATTTTTTCATTCTGCTACAAGGAATCTTTGTTGAGTTTCTATGAAATAATACCGTTTGTCTTTTTCTATCAGCACCATTCCATCGGGTTCATGTAATTTTAACAGACGTCCCGTATAATAAATCCCGCCCTTCGGATCTTTGTATCTCGCAATACTAAGCATGCTGCCTTCGGCATTATTTAATTTTACAAGTAGGGAAATGACAGAATTTCCATGATCTGATTTATTTTCAATTTTTCCATTGATGCGAAAACCGGGGGCGAGCTCCACAGAAATATTTTCAGTTGCCTGGAACAAGGATTCCAAAGCCCGGTCGCTCACTTCAATTTTATTTGAATAAGGAAGTTCAGCCGGTGCGGTTTTTTCTTGTGCTGAAAGCAGGAGACTGCATAATAAGCATAGCCCGCTTAAGATTGTTTTCAGGGTGTTCATCGGATTGGGGGCGGCCAGGGAGCCACCTTACTAAAACGAATGAGCTTACGAATAATTGCAGGTAATTTGTTCCCAGTTTGGGAAGAAAAGCAAGTATGGGAGTATGGGAGTATGGGAGTGAAAT